>CAYFYU010000183.1:0-5636 GCA_964347455.1 uncultured Spirochaetota bacterium
CTAAAGCTCGATACAGTTGAGAATCTTATACACTTATCATTATAAACTCTTGATCATCTGAACGATCTGATCAGCGCCGTTTTCTGTAAACCTGTACCCTCCGTTTGTTTTGACACGCCACGCCTGACTCTCCCCGCTTTCGCGTTCGAAAACGGTAAAATGAACCTGTATATCGAGGAATTGTGATTCATAAAAGGTGTTGTAGCCCGCGCCGCTAATGAGCAGATCGATTCCCCGCGAATAGTCGGCCAGAGGGAAAAGCCCCTTTTTTTCTCTATTCGTTGTTACCACGGTATAAAAATCGGAGGGAACTCTTCCCGATTCATCTATAAGGCGGTCGATCTCTTCTTCATAGCCGTTATGCGCAACCACACAGAGCTTCATTCCAACAGGTACACCTAACTTATCCCTTGCTCTGCTCCTCGGAAGCAACTCGTCAGGATTTCGAATTACCACTGGATTTACATTGAGAAATCCTGTTACTGAAAAATTCGGTTCTATGTTCAAGGCAAGGTCATAATCCTGTGGATTTATGTGGATTTCGCTACCGTCTGGTAAGGGCAGGGTAAACCACTTTGCCGGAATATGACGAATAAGCAGCACCTTTTTCCAGGTGAAATCTCTGCTGATTGGATAGATGGGTACCCAGATCCCGTCAACTATCACCACATCGGGCACCAGATCTTCAAGCGCACGGTAGAGTTCGGTCTGTCTATCCCTTGAAAACAAATGGTCAGGCTGCGGTACTATGCTGATGTGCCGAAAAAAGGGTTTGACGATATGATAAAATTCGCAATCGGATAAAGCTGTAAAATCACAATCGATGCTTGCCCTTTGCAGGGCAAAAAAAAGGGAGACCCCCCGAACGAGGCCTCCGCTTCCCCTTCCGAAACAGACATAGGCAACTTTCATTTACTGCAAACCCAAACCCTATGAGAAATTGTACCAATAGAAAAGATTAAAGGTGTCCGCCCCGGCTGGCTGATACTCCATCCAGGTGGCAGCTGCATTTTCGAAGCTGTCGATTCTTACAAGGCGGTCGTTACCGACATCCATGACATACAACCTTCGATCAGGCAGGATTGCCATGAGAACAGGATTGATAAACTGCCCCTTCGCTGAGCCGACACTTCCGTAATTTGTACGGCTGGTTCCATCCAGGGTATATCTCGCGATCCTGTGATTCGCATATGGCGTAATTGTCCCAGGCAAGCCAGTATCACTGATATAAACGTAACCACCAACTTGATCCACCAACGCTCTTAAAGGTAAATAAAACTGATCGGTACCAGGTCCGTAATTTATTGTGGAACCGGTAAAGTCATCAATGCTCGATTCATTGATGTCATCCATAGTTTTGAGTTGAGGACCGTCGGTTACTGCCCTTCCCTGTACCCTCAATATCTTTCCATTTGGAAGAATTGCCACTCCCTGAGTATCCTGAGTAACCATAATATTGACCTGCCCAACCGTCCCTTTATTCGGATCGTCGATCCCGCTCATTTCAACTAACCGCCTATTACTCATATCCGCTATTAGAATATTCCCGTTGGGTTTCAGGGCAAGCTGCGTCGGCCCTCTTACATAGTCCAGATTGCTACTGGGAGCCACGTCCCAGCTCTCGTTGAAGAGATGAACCACCTCTGTACCCGATGCAGTCGGAGGAAAGTCGTCGATTCGTATTATATGAGCATCGGTTGATATCTTGTTTGTCGCATCCAGGATATAGATGAATCCGTTGTTGTAATCCACCTCTACCCACATCGGTCCGACAAGTGAATAGCTGGGAATAGATGGCACCGAGGTGATCTCATTCCTGTTTGCACCTGTCATATCATCGACACGCACGATACGCGTGTTTCCGAAGTCTGGAATAAAGATCTGGGGATTCATTTCTACGATTACTGTGCTGTCGTTCTGTGGATCGACCGAAGCCGAGCTCAAGACAAAAAACTTTTTCGTAAACGAAACTGTGGTAACATTCTCCTCTTGGAAGGTAACGGTAATTTCACCATTCTGATCGGTTGTTCCGACAACGCTCGAATCGATGGTCAACACCGCACCAGCAACAGGATTTCCATTTGATACCGCACGGATTGTAACGGTGTATTCCACTCCATCTCCATTATCTCCACCTCCACTATTATCACAGCTGAGAAAGAGGTAGGAAAAGGACACAACAGCAATCACTGAGAAAAGTATTACGACTATCTTGTTCATTGATCCCTCCTTCTTTAACATGTGGGCCTCCATTATAGCACGTTATATACAGAAATCAGCTTTTTTCATCGCCTGTTTATAATACGCTTCAAAATCGAAAATACTATAAATGCAGGAGCAGTGTTTGCAATTATATCAATTAATTGAAATCCCCTTGTTTCATTGAAAAGCTGTATGCTTTCGCAGATTAATCCCCACGAAACTGAAACGATGAAATAGATTGCCATTACCCTCTTTGTAAATTTCCTATCTGACAGTCCTATTAGAGCCGAGAAGAGGAGAAAATCGAAGAGCAGAAAACCGAGGAAATGGTTCATCATGTCAAAGAGATCTGAAATCTGCGGGTAGAAGCTCTCCTCAATAGCTGAATGGGGGAGTGCGCTCACATAGAAGAGAAACATTCCCAATGCGATCGCGAGGAACAGATAGACAAATTTATACCGAAAGGATTTTATGTAGAGTTGTTGCACAGGTTGTCTAATTACAAAAGGCCTTTTATCCGAAAATGTACAGATTCACTGTTTACGGGATCACCAGCGCCTTCATCGGTTTGTCCACACGGTTCTTTACCTTTTCAAGGGCTGGAATGAGCTCCTCGAGCTTGAATTTATGGGTTACGATGGCATTGACATCGATGAGTTTCGTTGCAATTGCATTTATCGCCTTGGGATAGGTGAGTGGCGCAAGCCACGAGAACTTGATCTTCTTGTCCCAGAGTATCGTCTGAACTGCAGGCACTTTGACGACATCCTTATCACCAGGAAGTCCGAAAAAGACGATGTTCGAGCGTCTGCCCGATATCTGGAAGGGGAGATCCATTATCTGGGGGTTTCCCGTTGCTACCAGTACCCTGTCCGCCATCTTTCCATCGGTAAGCTCCTCAATCTTTTTTACCACATCCGCTATGTAGTACTTGGATTTTTTATCGGTGGTGTTGAACACGTAATCTGCCCCGCTCTTGTGGGCTATCGCAAGGCGGTAGTCTCGCGTTCCGACTACCACGAGCGTTCCTGCTCCTGCTGATTTGATCAGCTGTGCTTCAGCAAGCCCGATCGGTCCCGGACCAATAACAACACAGAAATCACCGAGTGTAACTTCCAGATTCTGCACTGCGTATATGGCGTCTGCGAGTGGCTCGAGAAAGGCTCCCTCCTCGTAGGAAACATTGTCCGGAAGCTTGAAAACACAGGTATATTTGGTTTTGACGTATTCGGCAAAGGCACCGTCAACGGATACCCCTGAAACCCCCTTATACTCACAGAGATTGACCTGCCCTTTCTTGCATGCCTCACAGACGTTACAGTACTGTACGGGATCCACGGCAGCACGGTCACCGATCTTGTACAGACCCAGTCGTTTCGGAATCTCTCCCATCTCGACAATTTCACCCGAAAACTCATGTCCGAGAATGAGCGGCCCCTTACCGGATTCGGTTTCCAGGGAGCTCATTCCCCAGTAATAGGCAATGTCGGACCCGCAGATTCCACACGCCTTCACTCGGAGCAGAACCTCATCGGGTCCTACCTCAGGAATATCGACCTGCTCGAGCTTCATATCGAGCGGTTCATAGAATATCATTGCTTTCATTTTACCCTGCATAGAACTTCCTCCGTACGTAAAGTGTTCCAAAACTTAGAAGAAAACAATTATATCAAATTAATGAGTATATACACAAAACTTCTACTTCATGCCGAGTTTTTGAAAGAGAGCGTCAACGTACTTCTTGGAATCCTCGGTTATCTCCCAGGCGTTTGGCCAGAAGCAGAGGTCGATGGTCCACCACTCGTTGGTATACCCGGCATCAACAATGGCTGGTACCACTTCTTCGAAGTTAATGTACCCGGTCCCGAAGGGCGCATGCACCGAGGTGTGGTTGTCGTGCAGCTGATTGTCCGAATCGATTAAATGGATATCGCCGATCATACCGTTCACCATTTTGAAGAATTCGAGCTGGCCTCCTGGGAGGGTTTCCCTTTCACCCCACTGATGGGCTCCGACCACAGCGCACATCTGCACGTGGCAGGTGTCAACCTGGAGCTTGAAGTTATCGTGACCGACCGCATTAATCATCTTGACGATTTCAGAGGGCTTGTTGAAAATATATCCTGGTTCGAACTCCCAGACGACGAGCACACCTGCCCTCTTTCCCTTCTCGGCTACCTCTCGAAACTTTTCCTTCACCTTGTCCCAGGTCCGGTCGTAGTCGAAGTCCTCCGGGTAGGGTGTTTCAGTCACCGTATCGACCCTGATTATTGGTATGCCACAGTCAGCGGTCATCTCGAGGCTCTTGTCAAAGGCCTCGTCGTATTTTCGTTCCATATCTCTTCCGCCGGTGGCAAAGGGAAAATCCCAGAGATCGGCCCCGTAGGTGTTTATCTTCAGACCGTAGGAGTCGAAAAGTTCTATGAGCTTTTTCCTGCTCTCCTTTGTCGGATAGAGTTCGTAATGCCCGTGAGGCTTGAAACCACCGAGCTGCATCCCGTCGAAACCAAGCTCCCCGAGTCTCTTTGCAGCCTCCTCCATGGCAATCGGTTTCTTCTCGTATTCACCGAACAGATAGGCCCAACTTCCGATAGATACTTTTACTCCCATTACATTCCCCCTAAATCAAATTTGCATGAGATTCCTTATTGAAAAAATGCACCTTATCGGCCTTAAAACCAATGAATACCTCTGCATTCACCTCGGCTTCAAAGTCCGCAGTGGTTACAGCTTTGAATATGTAGTCTCCTGCGCGCATGGTGACGATCTTCTCCATGCCCATGTTCTCTATGTTGTATATGGTCACCCGCTGGTATCCATTTTTCTTACCCTTCTCTATCATGATATCTTCAGGTCGCACGCCCATCCTTACCTCGCCCTGATAACCTTTAATTTTATCGAGGACTTTCCTGTCCAGGCTGTATTCAAACTTTTTCGGAATGATTGTCAGCTGATTCTTGTCGATGATGCCGTCGAAGAAGTTTATTGCGGGGCTTCCAACAAAGGCAGCCACGAAGGTGTTCTTTGGCTTGTTGTAAATCTCAAAGGGCTCACCCATCTGCAGTATATGTCCCTTGTTGAGCACAGCGATTCGGTCTGCCATGGTCATCGCCTCGACCTGGTCGTGGGTGACGAAGAACAGGGTGGCCCCGAGGTCCATCTGAAGACGCTTCAGCTCAGCCCGTAGCTCTTCGCGCAGCTTCGCGTCGAGGTTTGACAGCGGCTCATCCATGAGAAACACCTTGGGATTGCGTACGATTGCCCTCCCGATCGTTACACGCTGCATCTCACCTCCTGAAAGCTTATCAGACTTCCGGTCGAGCAGATGATCAATATGCAGTATCTTTGCTACTTCCGATACCCTGCGATCGATCTCGTCCTGCGGAGTTCTCCGCATTTTTGGTTTGAGAGGAAACTCGAGGTTTTCCCGAACG
>CAYFYU010000184.1:0-5606 GCA_964347455.1 uncultured Spirochaetota bacterium
CTCCTCCTCAGCCTGGACAAGGCTGGTACGGGCTATCATTTTCCCCCTTTCCCATGGGACACCGAGCTCATACAGTACAGTTGCAAAGATAATTTCATCTTCAAAAGGCGGTGTGTAGGGAAACGGGCCGTAGGGGTCTATTCGATCTCCCTTTATTCCGAAGGTCTTGTATATTCTCTCCCTGATCACTTTCTCGGTGTGGTTGAACTTCACCTGTTTCAGTATGATTTCAATTCTCTTTTCAAGTATTGGGAGCCAGGTTTTCTTGAAATCGGTAAGCGTGCCATCCTTGTCGAAGATGATAAGCTCGGGTTCGAATATCCGGTTTCCAAAAACTACAGCTTTCATTTCAAACACTGCTCTCCAATTTAATGGTGAATTATTGGCGGGCGACTAATCACCAATCAATTCTGAAAAAGGAGGCAATACGCTCCTTATTGCTGTTTATGATGAGCTCCTTTGGAAAACTGACTTCCTGAAGTATCCTCTTCGCCTCGCCAAACGTACCCACTTCCTCACCGAGGTGAGCGTCTGAGTTTACGACAATAGATGCTCCAAAGCTTGCACATTTCTCCAGGTAATTATGTACGATTTTTTTTTCGTTCAGCTTGGTTGCATTGAGCTCTACCGCTACATTATTTTTTACTGCGGCTTCAATTACCGGATCGATATATACATCTGAGTACGTACCGACTGGATGTGTGAATGCACGCACAACGCCTCTCTGCATTGCGTTGATAACAGCATCTGTTCTCACGGTAATTTCCTGTTCAGCGATCCACGTAAAAGGGTGGATTCCAGTCAGCACAATCTCTAGGTTTGAGTGCACTTCCTCTGAAAGAGTTAGCTCCCCCTTTCGGTTTTTAATGTCATCCTCAACACCATGAATGATTCGGATGGGAAGGTCGATTCCCTGGGTCATCCGTTTTAGTGATAGAAAGTAGATAAAGTCTGGACCACCACGCATACCGGGACCGTGATCGGTGATGGCAATTGCCTGAAGGCCTTTTTTACATGCAAATTCGCTCAGTGTCCGGATGGTGTCTATACCGTGACCGCTCACTAAGGTATGCGTATGAAGATCAGCTATAATGTTTACCATATCTTTATTGTTCAGAGCGATTTATGGAAATAATTGACTCTCCAGCAGGTGCAAAGGCTCCTATTTCAATCGACTTTGGTGGTTTGTATTCCTCCACAGTTTACATACAAAAATGAAGAGTAGTGACCCGGCAATAAAAAGTAGGCTCAGAATCTGAGCGCCTCGAAGCTTACCGAGCATAAGGCTGTCTGCCCTTAGGAAACTCACGAAGAAACGGATAATCCCATAATTCAAGAGGTACAGCGAAAAGATAAAACCCCGTTTGTGATCCAGTTTTCTCAATCGCCAGAGTATGAAAAAGGAAACCAGATTCAAGGCAAGCTCATAGAGCATAACAGGATGAAGCGGCTGACCGGGAAATTCATCGCCAGCAATACTTCCGGGTGGAAAAACGATGCCCCAGGGAAGATTGGTTGGAATACCGTGGGCATCACCGTTCATAAAATTGCCGAACCTGCCAAACGCCTGCCCAAGGGCGAGGAGTGGTGCGGTCATGTCGAGGAGATCGAAGTAGGGAACCTTTTTTACTTTGGAGTAGACAAAGACAAAGAGCACCCCGCCGATAATACCACCGTGTATTGCAAGTCCACCGTGCCAGATGGCGAAAATTTCAACCGGGTTGTCCACGTAAAAAGCTTTCCACATGAATATGACATAGTAAATACGTGCACCGAGAATACCACCAATGATGATCCAGAATGCATAACTTATGACATCGTCCTTTGTCATATTGACCTTTTTACGCTCCACCTCTCCTCTCATGAGGATTATGCCCACGATGATGCCAATGACATACATGAGACCGTAGTAGCGGATTTCAACAGGACCGATTTTTACGAGGATCGGATACAATATGCACCTCTTTTCTTTACCTTTTACTTATAGATTTAATTACCCCTGATACAAATGGGAAGATATCTTTAATGAGCATCCGCATTAATATAATGAGTGGGTTTTTACAAAGAAAGCTATTTTTTATAATAGGAGAATAATTTCTCGATTGCATTGAGTACAAGGTTTGCATCGGCATCGCTCAGCTGGGTGTAAAGCGGTAGTGTTACCTCGTTCAGAAAACTGCTGTAGGCAACGGGAAAGTCGTAAGGCTCATAGCCATAGGTCGTTCGGTAGTAGCTCATGGTATGCACAGGGATGTAGTGTACATTGGAGGAAATATTTTCTGCTGCGAGTGCTGCGATAAAACGATCTCGGTCGACGGAGAGTGCTGAGAAATTGATGATCATCGGGTAGAGATGCCGGGCATGTACGGTACCCTTTCGCACAACAGGAGTACGAACAAAATCGTACCTTTTCAAAAAAGTAGAATAACGGTGGCAAATAAGCTCACGCCTCATTCGGTTTTTATCGAGTTTTTTGAGCTGAGCGATTCCGATTGCAGCCTGAAGGTCGGTCATATTGAATTTATATCCGGGAAGAGCGATATCGTACTTCCAACCTCCGGCTTGAGATTTTTCATACGCGTCCTTTGTTTGGCCATGAAGTGAATAGAGCCTGAGCTGCCTGGCGAGATGATCGTCGTTGGTGAGTACAGCCCCCCCTTCGGCAGTTGTCAGGTTTTTAACGGCATGAAAGGAAAAAACACAGGGATTGTCACCGTTTCCAATCCTCTTAGCACCGTATGATGCACCTATTGCATGCGCAGCATCTTCAATGATGACGAGGTCGTACTCCTGGGCTATCTCGTTGATCTCCTTCATGACTGCGGGATGTCCGGCGAAGTGTACGGGAATAACCGCCTTTGTTCTGGTGGTTATCTTTTTCTCGATTTCGACTGGGTTGATGTTCAATGTGTCCTCATCAATATCGGCAAACACAGGTTTTGCCCCTGTATGGATGATGACATTTGCGGTGGCGGCAAAGGTGTAGGGCGTCGTGATGACCTCATCCCCTTCACCGATTCCGTGAATCTTCAGCGAAAGAAAAAGCCCAGCTGTGGCCGACGAAAGTACTACTGCATGCTTCGCTCCTGCGTACTGAACAAGTTTCTGTTCAAATTCCCTGCAGCAGGGACCACTTGTGATCCAGCCAGATCGAAGAACTCCGGTTACTGCATGCACTTCAGCATTACCAATATCCGGGGGTGAGAAGGGGAGGTAGGTCTTTCTGACTGTTTTGCCGCCCTCAATTGCAGGCTTGTCCATGAAAATGCCTCGATTGAAATTATTATATTCATTTCAGATTATACATCGGTCTTTTGTAATTCGATAGTCTGTGATACAATTATCGGTAAGCACTGGATTTCAATAATTTAAAGCCTTTTGTGAATTCGTAAGGGAGTATACATGGCAATTATAAAGACCTTTTTCGGACAGCCGAGCTATACCATTGAGAATGATACTGTTAAAGCTGCTGTTACTGTTCAGGGGGGACATTTAACAGCGGAATTTAGGACTGGAAAGGGATTTGTAAATCCCTTTTTTATTGCACCCTGGTGGTCTGAGGCAAAGCTTGAGGGAGCACCAGAGGTTCTCGGTGTGCTGCGGGGGGATTTTTTTTGTTTTCCCTTTGGCGGCGGTGAAGACTCCAATAAAAAGATAACCTATCCTGCCCATGGCCATACAGCAAACGACCCATGGGATTTTGTCTTCATAAAGGAGGAGGATGATGAAAGGGAGCTTCAGCTCACCATGGGGCTTGCCGGAGGAGGAACTATTCGGAAACGCATCCTGGTTCGGAAGGATGAACCGGTTATCTATATCGATCATGAGATAGAGGATTTCAAAGGAGAGATACCTTTAGGATATCATCCCACACTCAAGCTTCCTGATCGGGAGGGCAATGGGATTATCGACATGTCGTCTCCGATTACCGGTTTTACAACGCCAGTTCCCTTTGAAAATCCGGACGCAGGCGGCTACAATCGTCTGAAGCCGGGTGTTGAAATTACGGATCGGTCGAAAGTACCAACAATTGATGGAGCAACTGTCGATATTACTCGGTACCCGACACCGAAGGGTTTCGAGGACCTGGTGATGTTTATCAGTGATCCGCAGCTGGATTTTACCTACACTGCAGCATCGGTACCGGAAAAGGATTATCTATACTTTCAGCTGAAAAATCCGAAAGTCCTGGCCCAGACAGTTTTCTGGATGTCGAATGGTGGACGGCACTATACACCCTGGAACGGAAGAGTGACCTCAGTTCTCGGAATGGAGGAGGTTACTTCATTCTTTCACTATGGGATACAGAAGAGTGTTGAAAATAACTCCTTCAAGGAGAGGGGTTGGAAGACCACGATAGATTTTGACGGAAAAACAGTTGTTCATATAAAGCTTATTATGGGGCTCGTTCCGATTAAAAAGGGCTTCATGGGAGTTAGGGATATTGTCAGGAAGGACGAATCAGCTCTAACAATCAATGGAAGAGGTGGGGAAAAAATCCATGTGCCGTGTCGGGTGGATTTTGTTTTCTGATTACAATAAATAATATACATTTTATTTGGAGTATATATAAACATGCGAAACGCTCATGGAGCAATTTATATGTCTTTCTTTACATTTCGACCTTTTAGTTTTTACAAAATAGACCGAAAATCTATGAGAAGTCACCTGTTGTGAAGGGTAAATAATCTGTCATGTTCGTGATCATCATATTCGGATTTCTTTTGCTGATTGGGCTGGCGTTGCTCGCATCACTGCTGGGAACTGCGTTCCTGCGAAGACATGTGGTAAAACCTGCGATGAGAAAATACGCGGCACAGCCGGTTGAAAGACCGGCACCGATACGACCACCGGTTCAAGCACCTTCACGAAAAGGCCGGGATCTCGGGGAGGAATATGAGGCTGGATATGAGGAGGGAATTGGTGAGCAGGGAATGGCCGCAGGTCCAGGGGGGATAAGGGGACCTGAAATAGTAGCGGGTGCTGGCGTTGCTCCTGGTGGTAGAGGTGTTGCGAGGCAAGCAGCTCCCAGGATGCCAGCCACTCTACCTGAGCGAGTTAGTACTACAGGTGGCGGGAAATGGGCCTTTATCGTGCCTGTGGTGGTCATCGCGATTATTCTGGTGCTTTTTTTCGGTTTGAGGGAGTTTCAGGGATTTGATGTACGCCCGAGACTCTATTTCTGTGAAAGTGTGAACTTCACAAAGCTGAAACCGGTTAACCGGTCCGATACCTTCACCCGTGGCAATGTCACCCTTTTCGTCAAGTCCAAGACGCCCTTGTTTCTGGACAGCGCACGCGTTGAAATATACAAGATGAATATAGGTGGATTTGAGCCCTATGCCGAGAGAGAGCTCAAACTAAAGCCTGAATGGACCGCTTTTACTGTGAAAGTACTTTTCGACACAGTCGGAAGCTACATGGTGTCGGTATTCGGATCTGATGAGGTGCTGATCGTTCAGAAGAATATCAACATCGTCCCCGATTCCTTCGCTTACAAACCGGTTAAATAAGAACGAACGCCATTTATTCTTCTAGCGGTATTTTTAAAAGGGAAAGCTCGTTGTAGAAACTATCATAGACGGTTTCTCTTCCAAGGGGATCCC
>CAYFYU010000185.1:0-2500 GCA_964347455.1 uncultured Spirochaetota bacterium
CTCCTTCTTGTGTAACTGTGTTGTGAAAATATAAACCCTTTTTTGGTTGGGCGCGATAATAAATGCGGAAACGAGACGATGTGCCCGCTGCCGCTCCTTTAATCCTGATGTTTATACTGTCCTTTTTTTTTTGATAATCCTGCAATGCAGGTGGATCGGCTTCCACTTTTGTGATTTCCAGGTCGCGTTGACTGAGCTGGAAAGAGTCAAATTCCGCTCCTGATGCATTATAGTGGATCTCCGCTGTGCCTTCTAACGAATTTGTCCGATCATCGATTTTCAGCTTCAGCCCCAGATGAGTAATATCAGGCTGGAGACTGTAGGCCGATAGCTTATCCAATACCTTGCGGTTGTGGAGCAAGAGCTTATCGATGCTGCCGAAACGATGCCATTCCAAGATGCGCTCCAGGCCATAAAACTCGCGCTCAAATTCGGCAATCCTGTCTTTAAGAAAAGGTGACTTTTTTTCTTCCAGACGAAGTTTCTTGATTAAATTCTCTGCTTCCAGGAGCTGCATGTTTAGTTCTTTAATCTTATCTCGGCGGGGAGGAACATCCTTTGGGGGTTGTAAGAGTGATTCAGCCAGAATCCTGCCGTCTGTATTTTCCGGAGGCTTCACTCCCATCAGAAAACACAGCGTAGGGACAATATCGATCTGCTCAGCAGAATCGATACGCTCGCCAGCGCGGATCCCAGGACCGGCAAGCACCAGTGGCGAGGCCCATCCATCTTCATCGTTAGGAGGATGCCAGCCCTTATCCGACTCACCGTGATCGGCGGCAACAAAGAGTACAGTCTTTTCCCTGATTCCTAAAGCATCCAATTCTTCCAGAAACATTCCAAGGTATTTGTCAGCTTGAATAGCTGCTTTCAGGTAAGGAGAGTCCTTAGCCCAGATATTCCTGTACCAGGATACCGATGGGTCTTTCTCGCTGTAGCTTAGTCCGCCAGCGTTTCCTGTATCCTGTAAATGAATCCTCATAAAGGCTGGACGAGCCTTGCGGAGAAATTCAATTGCCCAGGAAATAGTCTGATCATCATGTATGGGACTTCCGTCTGAACCGTATATGAACGAAAGGTTGAAACCGACATCTATTGTTCTATAGTCTATATCATTGGCCGCATGCGCAGTGATCCTTTCAGGATAAAAGGAATGTTGGACGAATTTCTGGTCGCGGTGCAATAGAACTGTCCCTGCCAGGAGGACTGGGTTAGGGATAGAGCAGGTATGAAACATGGACCAATCGCCTCTCTTGGGGTGAGCAGGCATTATGTTATACGACTTTTCAATGTAAGTGCCTCCGGCTATAAGCTCTTTAAGGTTCTCAAGGGGTAAGCGTTCCACAGCTTTGTAACTGAGGCCATCGATAATAAACACCACGGCGTGTTCGGGCTGTCCTGTTTGACCTGGGATTATCATGCCCGCCAAAAAAATAATTATTAAGAAAAAGCGAAGACATAAATACAGGAAAGTCTGACTCATGACTCATCCTCCTTAATTAAAATGACATGATGCTCAGGCATATTTTCACCTTTATATTGGCTTAAAAGTAACGCAAGAACAGATTCAATACATTATGGTGTGAACTGAATGGTGAACTAAAGAGCCCTTGAACGAATATCATATCCAGCAGAAAGCAGCTTGGCAACAGAAAATTGGTCCAGGATTTGAACCAATCCACTCAGTAAAGACTCCAAAATAGATTCTAGGCCTGAGCATCAGTTCATTTCCATCGATAAACAGGGCTCCATAATAATTAGTATTGAGTTTCGTCGCCTCTTCCAAGGTTAGTTTCGATTTTATCACTTGTATAATTTCAAGCTTTTCCCCGTGCTTCGATCTTCCATACTGCCTCTAATCTTTCTCCTCGCATGCAGAAGAAGACATCGAAGAGGTTTACGTTGGGATCGCAGTGTGTCACCATCAGCTCCAGCCTGTCGCTGAGGTTAATTTCACAGCTAGGATTCTCAAGAAATAAGCGACCATGCTCATCACCGCCAAAGTCATAAGTGACTCCTGTAATATTCTTGAGTTCAGGTACATAGGGCCTGTCGGTAGCGAACGATTTCAACCCGGCGTCTATAGTGACTTGATTATTATATGTTTGACTTGTGACAGTAGACAGCACCCAGAGTGCGGGAGTGAAGTCGTTAAAGACCGGACCACTTTCTCCGCCAATATCTCGATAGTCAACATCCATAAAAACATAGGATCCCACTTGTTGTTCGGTTAATTCCTTTATCTCTGAATCAATATTGTATGTTCCTGTGCTGCCGCCGCTCAGGATTGGCACTTCAAAGCCCTCTTTCTGGAGGAGCTTCAGAGTTTCTACAGCCTTGTTCATCATCCCTAGAGACGTGGCCCGGCGTTCTTCAAATCCCTTGACATGAGTACATCCGGCAAAGGCCTGTAAACCGAGAAGTTTCAGACAAGGACTTTTAGCAATCAACCGAGCAAGCTCCAAGGCCGGTTTGCCGGGAAGAGCACCTGTTCTCTTAA
>CAYFYU010000185.1:2510-3719 GCA_964347455.1 uncultured Spirochaetota bacterium
ACACGTTTAAATCAATTCCTGCTGCCATAGCTGCACCTGAGAGATCCGTAATGTTTGAAGGATGATCAACAACCACCATCAGGTCGGAATGTTTGGCAGCTAGGCTTACCAGGCGCTCCATAGCGTTTTTCCCTACAACTGGGCTGGAAATTAACACGCCTTGCACTCCGTGGCTACACATGACCTCGGCCTCCATGATCCGGGCAACACATACACCTGAGGCGCCCTCCTGAATTTGTACTTTTGCAATTTCAGGACACTTGTGACTCTTGGCGTGGGGGCGGATACCCTGGCCTACTCCTCTTAAGAAGCTGTGCATTTTCTGCACATTGGCTTCGAAAATATCCAGATCCAGAAGAAGCGAGGGAGTGGGCAATTCATCCTTGTAGATCTCCCGAGTCGGGATATTTTCTTCGACCAGATCAAGGATCTCATCTGTCGAATAAGCTTTCATTTAAAACTCCGTTTTTTTATGATTGGAAGAATAAAAAATAATATTAGGCACTTGGTAGGTAACACCTCCTTCTATCTCCCGCTGCGGAAAAAAGAGGAATCGGGTACTACCAGCGCTATTAATTTCAAAGCCTGGCTCGCCATCAAGCACAAGCAGTGTCCGTCCCTTTTCGTGGCTCAAATTTCTTAGGAGATATCCATGGGTGCTCCCATCACCATGACGCACAATCACAGTCCACCCTTCTAGATTAATATCGGTAGGAAACTGACCATCCACCTCAAAAGCATCCACGTCATCTCCCGCCGCCTTGCGCATAACCTTTATTACGCTCCCCGAAAGAGAGCCGGAAGATGTCAGTTTTTTCTTGCCCAAGCTCAGTTCTGTCCCACTAACTAGACACATCGCCACTGCTTCTCCTCCCTGCTCACGGACCCAACCGACCCTGCCCTTTAGGCGAAGTCTTCCGGCTACTGCCTCAGTATTCTCTAGATCCTCTGTTCGATGAATGATATAGTCGGTCCAACCGACACCGGAGATGCATATGCCTTCTCCACCTCCTTGGACTTCCAACTTCTTCACATCTTTAATCAAAGGATTGTTTTTAAAAGGCTCTAACACCGAGATAAATTTCTCGGATAGATACTCTCCTTCCTTTCGGAGAATCATTATTGGCATCCAAAATTGCTCGACCCGGGCATCATTTTCATCTGCTAGACGAATTGAAGGGGCCCGGCCTACAAAGACCTCACTCTCGG
>CAYFYU010000185.1:3729-4409 GCA_964347455.1 uncultured Spirochaetota bacterium
TAGACTGTATACGCGGAGGGAAAGCCCGGTATTCCTCGCTGATCGAAAAGTTGCTATTAAGACCTGAGGAGCAGGACCTCGGGACACATCCCGAACAAAGCCATAGGCTGGATTATGGCCTTCGGCTGTACCGGTTTCTTCCTCTGAGGCGGGAGCTTCGAATTTCACACTTGGTGGTAGCAGCGTTTTACCGAAGTCCAATAATTCTGTATTCACGTCTAGTTTCTGATCGTGGTCGGCACTGCCGTGAAGGGCCCATTCATGCCGTCTTCCTTCTGATACCCTGAAAAAATCAATGACGTAGGCGTTTTGGTCATCGATTCCAACCAGGATAGCAGCCCGTCGGTATGTCTTCACCTGACCAGGATAGGCACGTTCGCCAGAGGCCTCCACAATCTGAAAGGCGTCTCCTGCAGATTGGAAAAGAAGCAGGTTGCCGTCTGACGGTTTATCCTCGGATCCAGTATGCTGTTCCTGGCCATTGACTGTGACAGTGTTGTGTCCTAAGGTGCTGAGCGTCCAGTAACGATAGCGGGTGTGAGTGTATCCCAGATCGGGCAAGAGTTCTTCACCGAGGGCGAAAAGCGCCAAATTGAGGCTGTCGTTATGAGCATGCCCGTATCCACCTCCAAAATGCAGGTGCACCTGAATCTGGTCTGGTCCCTTACCTCTGCCAAGGT
>CAYFYU010000185.1:4419-5077 GCA_964347455.1 uncultured Spirochaetota bacterium
AAGAAGAATCGAGAGGCTCTTTCATCACATAAATGCCTCGAAAGCGCGACCATGAGTCGTGGACTGGCAAGTAACGACCGTCAGGATAGCAGAACCGGTCAGGTGCCTTCAGAGCCCGTCTTAACATCGGGATTTCTGTTTCTATCTCAAGGTTTTCATAATGTTTTCCATCCATCGAATCAAAATAGCCCGGAGGATCAGTGTAATGGCTCACTGCCTTAAATGCCCTCTCCATACCACGCATGGTCATGTCGTGATATCCATAGGTTCCTTCTTTCCACCATCCATCAAAGAAGAAGCGTCTCTCAAAAAGCCCTTTCATGCGTCTAACCGCATCATGAACATAGTCAGGTTCGCCTATAACTCGTCCCAAGACAATCAAGCCTTCATAAATACGAGGGCTGGGATTGGCGTAATACTCGGGGTAAATGCGCACGTGACGCACGGCTCCTTTGAAGAAATCCTCTTCGATGCGGGCCTTAACATCAAGGGTACGTTCTTGGCTGAGCTTTTCCAGCTCCCCGCTGTTGTATATCAGATCGTAAGCGCGGATGAGGGGAGTGGGCATTTCGTCGTAATACCAACGGCCCCATTTTCCTCCTTGAACGTGGTAGGGGGGACGTTCCTGAAAGTCCTTTTCCTCTACTGTCGACTCTTT
>CAYFYU010000185.1:5087-5450 GCA_964347455.1 uncultured Spirochaetota bacterium
ATTCAAGCGTCACCAGAAAGCCAGGATATAGCTCAGCAAATCGGTCAAGGATAATGGCTGTCTTGCGTGCATATTTTTTTTTGCCCGTAAAGAAATAAAGCTGAGCCAGATCATAGGCGGCGTACATGAAGTAGTTGCGCTTCAAGCGCCAGCTACGGGCTTGAAAAAAATATTTTAGGCCAGAAGCATCCTGATAATAAGGGTATTTCTGCACTCGCCCCAGCGGATCCTTAACTTCCAACACTTTATCCTCAGGATACTTCTGACTTGGATATTTCTCCCCGCAGTATCGGCAGCTTATCACTGACGGCTGGTCAATGCTCCACTGGAGTTGGCCTCCCTGAGCTCCTTCTTTGCAGTTAG
>CAYFYU010000186.1:0-5309 GCA_964347455.1 uncultured Spirochaetota bacterium
TTTTCTTCCCTAATCCTAACATAACATCTGGACCAGTTTTTGGGGGGCAGGTCACAGGCAGTAGTGGCAATAGATGCAGACAGGTTTGTGATCTTTTTTGGTACGTGGGGGTAGTGATGTTTTGGCAATCCCTCGCTGTACCATTTGTCTATAAGCGTGCCCCAGTACCCAAACTCCCATTTTGGTGGCGTCACATCTCTGTTAAATTTAACGATGGCCTCTAAAAAACGTTCTCGAGCATTCATCCACTATACCGTCCGTACTTTAGTAGTGCATGTCCAGGTCTCTTCATATGTCAGGTCTTATACCTCCTGGTATTATTGTATACAGGTTCCCGGTGAATGCAAATACTCTTGACTGCGTACGTGTCGGTGTTATTGTTTTCTCTATATTTCAATTGAGATAGGAGAAAAAAATGTTAAGTAAAGGAAAAGCACATCCCACATTGCCTGTAACGGATATTGAGCGGGCAAGAAAATTTTATGGTGAAACTTTGGAACTGAAACTCAGAGAAGAAATCGCACCGGGCCACCTCCTCTATGATGCGGGAGAAGGGACCTTTCTTATCGTATATGAAAGACCGACACCAACAAAGGCGGATAATACAGCAGCTTCTTTTATTGTTGATGATGTTGAGGCAACAGTCAAAGGATTGAAGGACAAAGGTGTGGTATTTGAAGAGTACGACTTTCCCGGATTGAAAACAGTTAACAGCATTGCGACATTGGGAAATCTTAAAGGAGCATGGTTCAAAGACCCGGACGGCAACATACTCGCTGTCTCTGAAGCAGCGTGATTTTTTCCCATTTTACGTCAGGGATTTGCGCTTACTCTCATTGCGAGCAGAACTGTCTTCTTTTTTATGGCATGACGAACAAACCCCTGAGCATTTAATATGCTGAGGGGTTGTTTTAAATGAATGTGACCTACATGTTTCTCTTATAGCAACTGAATCTCATGTCAGGTTAAATTTTACCTAACTTCTCAAACTGCATTACGTTTTACTGGTTCGAAACTCGATCCCCATAGGTTATTTTAATTTCTTGACATTATGTGAGTTTACCTTTACGGTGAATTAGTAGACGGGGGCCACATGGCGCAATAAAAGATCCGGGTATTTTAATTCCGCTCTTTCACAACTAACAATTGATGGGATACGCACCATACCTCTTTGCGGCTTCATACATCATAACGATGTTCTCCACCGGCACTTCAGGCTGGATGTTATGAACCTGGGCCAGCACGTACCCTCCGCCGGGAGCCAGGTCCCTTATTCTTCTCCTGACTTCCTCTTCCACATCTCTTGTCGAACCAAGGGGCAGAACCCTCTGTGTATCTATGCCGCCCCAGAATGTTAGGTCTTTCCCATACTCTCGCTTCAAATTATCCGTTTCCATATCCTTTGCCGATACCTGCAGCGGGGTGAGTGCGTTGATGCCCACATCGATGAACTCGCCGATGAATTGATAAACCGAGCCGCAGCTGTGGAGGAGAAGCTTGGCTTCTGACCGTATCCGTTCCCGAATAAACGTGTACAGTTCTTTTTCTCTGGGCTTGAAATATTTCCTGTAGAGCTCGACGCTCATCCAGGGACCGCATTCCGTTCCGAAATCATCGCCCAGACAGACAACGTCCACGTAATCGCCTACGGCACGAAAATGTTCTTCGGCATACTCTATCCAGAACTCAAGGAGTTTATCGAGTACCTTATTCGTGAATCTTTCATCCGTCATCATATCAATGCAGAACTGATCAAATCCCCTCAGCATCTGAGTCATCGTGAAAAAGGGGCCATCGAAGTCAGTAATCACCGCATACTCTGTTTTTTCTCGCAGGTATCTGGCGTGCTCACGTAAGCCCTCCACCCTCCCTGGATCCTTGGGGTCCGGCCACGGATAGGTATCCAAATCCTCGGTCTTCAACCCACGTAAAGGAAACCCCACTACATCGTAGTACGTGCCGCCCATGGCGGGGAAATAAATAATTCCCCAATCGTCCCTGACGGTTCCATCCGGTAAATATTCATCGGGCCTGTTCTTCGGAGCCACCCGCCACAGGGGGCGAAAGTCGCTTCCGAAGCGCCTCTTGAGACGCTCATCAACATCGACAAACTGCTGCAGCAGATCAATTACAGGAGCATCGCCGTTGCCGTAACCGAGGTGGTCCATGAGTTTTTTATGCACAAGCTTGTTCATCGTGGTTGCGCCGTGTCCGCCCAGGTCTATGGGAATTCGATCCGGCTCCTGATGATTCAATGCGCGTATCACTCGTTCTCTAGAGGTCATGGTATCTGTTCCTTACGCTGTTCATTGTTTGCATCTAAATCTTCCCGAGTAAGCACGTTTGGATCAAAGAGCATTGTATTACACCTTGTTCAACGCTTCTATGACCCTCTCAGGGGTCATGGGAAGCTGGTGGAGTCTTGTGCCAACCGCATCGTAAATCGCGTTTGCTATCACTGCGCCCATACAAACTATAGCAGGCTCTCCGCCTCCCTGGGGAGAAACACTTTTATTATCAATCAGCACTGTGTCGATCTTTGGTAGCCAGGAAAACCGAGGTATTTCATAGGTATCAAAATCGATGTCTAAAATTTTTCCGTCCTGGAAGTGGATCTCTTCCGCCAGCGCATATCCAAGTCCCATGGTAATGCATCCTTCTATCTGCTGCATCGCGCCTTCTGGATTGATCACAAGGCCCATGTCCTGTGCGCACACCACACGTTTAACCTGCACTCGGCCCCTTACACGGTCGACCTCTACTTCTGCCATGTGGGCAACATATGTGCCCGCATCCGTGGCACACGCCACACCGTAGCCACGGCCGCTCGGCGCCTTTGCGGGCGCCCATGCGAATCTTTCGGCAGCTACCCTGAGAACCCCCGTCATTCTGGTGTTCTTCAAATTTTTCAACCTGAACTCCAGGGGATCCATCCCGACACTTGCTGCCATGATATCGATCTGGGATTCCATAGCAAAGGCATTTGTGTTGGCGGAAGGTGCCCGCCAGGGCCCGGTGGTAAATGGATGATACTTCGGCGAGCCCCCTCTGTATGAAAACCCGGTGGAATAGGTACGGTGATGAGGTGTTGCATAAAACTGCGACGCACCCCTGTCGCCGGCAAAATAGACGCTGTAGTCCCAGAATACTATCCTTCCCGTGTTTTGAATGCCGGAACTCACATTGACCACTGCCGCGGGCCTGAATGAATCATAGAAGAATTCCTCTTCCCGGCTCCATGACACCTGTACCGGCCTGCCCGTCAACTTTGCCAAGACGGCCGCTTCAGCAGCCTGCCTGTTCCGGGTTTTGCCACCGAATCCTCCGCCTACAAAGGGGGTAATTACTCTGACTTTTTCGGCGGGAAACCCGAGGGCCTGTGCAACTTCCCTTTGAGCCGAGAAAGGAGTTTGCGTTGACGCCCAGACAGTAGCTTTCCCCCCCTTTATTTGAGCCACCGCCGTGTGTGTCTCAATGGGGGCGTGGGCCACATAACCGTTCAGGTAGGTTTCTTCAAAAATCCTGTCCGCAAGCTCACGTCCCCTATCAATGCTTCCCTCACTTGCCAGTACCCTTCCCTGGGGTGCCACGTCGAGCAGGTGCCGGAAGATCGTTTTATCATCAACCTTTGGTTCCTCCATTTCAAACTGCGCCTTTATCTGTCTCACTGCATTGTGCGCCTTCTCGGGATTTTCGTGGAGTGCTGCAATGAGATCCTCGTTTTTAACTATCTTAACATCTTCTATTTTTTCGGCCGCCGAAGTATCGGAACGCCTCAGCTTTGCTCCATGTGCAGGAGGCCGCAATACAGAGGCATACAGCATGCCCGGCAGGAGTATGTCACCGGCGAATTGGGCTTTCCCCGTGACTTTTACGTAGGCATCCTGACGCGATAGAGGTTTTCCTACTACCCTGTAATCAGAGACGGGCTTTAGGGGAGGAGTGATCTCGAGATGCCGCTCTATTATTTTTCCCCTTGTCAGAGCTGAATAGGAAATTTTCCTTTCCGGATCCGCTCCATCAAAAATAAACCCGTCTTTTGATTTCAGGCGGCTCAGAGGTACGTTGAGTGCTTCGGATCCGAGTTCCATTAGAACAGCCCTGGCTTCTGCTGCGGCCCTTACCAGAGTTGGCCCAAAGTAGCGGGTACTGAGAGAGCCGAAGGTTCCCATGTCATAGGGACAGAGGTCTGTGTCGCCCATGACCATGTGAACGCTCTCCAGGGGTACATCGAGCTCTTCGGCCAGCATCTGTGCAAGGGAAGTTACTACCCCCTGTCCCATCTCAATCTTTCCGGTGAAGCAGGTGACTTTGCCGTCTTCCCCTATCAAAAGGAATGCGTTAAAGTTACCGGGAGCCTGCTCGCGGATATACGTCCTGCTCCCCTGCTCCTGCTGGGCTTCGGTTTTGCCATGGAAGAGGAAGATTATCACTCCCGCTCCTGCAAGCTTGAGTAACTCCCGGCGAGTAATGTAATGAGGGAGGATTTCTATATCATAAAAATCAATGTCCTTAGATTCATCATCTTTCTTCATATTTTTCATCCTGCCATCTCCCTGGCTGCGGTGAGAATTGCCTGAACAATACGCATGTATGACCCGCACCGGCAGAGATTGTTGTTCATACCCTGAAGCACCTCGGTGTATGATGGTCTTGGATTGCATTGAAGGAAACTGTAAGCATTGAGTATCATTCCAGGCGTGCAGAATCCGCATTGCAAAGCATCGTGTTTCACAAAGGCGTCCTGGAGTGGGTGGAGCTTTCCATTTGCTGCAAGCCCTTCGATGGTGACGATTTCCTTTCCCCTGATATTCTTCACTGGAACCTGGCACGCCCGAGCAGCACTTTTATTGACAAGAACAGTGCAGGCTCCACATAAACCCTTTCCACAGCCGTACTTTACTCCGGTGAGCTCGAGTTCGGTACGCAAGACCCAGAGGAGCATTCGGTCGTTATCGAGAGTCATACTCACCGGTTTACCGTTAAGTTTGAAATGGATGAGTTCTTCCATATTCATCCCCTTTATTTATGGAATTTATTCGACAGAACCATAAAATGAGCATAGTAATGCTTCTTATGCCCGCTTAACAAGTACCTCTTTCATCTTGATGACAATTTGAAATAGTGTTCACACGAAAGCCTTGCAAAAAGTTCCAACATTATAGCACAAGTTGAAATTTTTTAGAACAATCGTATTTTAATTGACCTGCCCCCCAAAAACTGGTCCAGATGTTATGTTAGGATTAGGGAAGACAACCTTCAGAAGGAGGCAGGATGATGGCCCAAAAAAGGTACACACCGGAACAGAT
>CAYFYU010000187.1:0-5255 GCA_964347455.1 uncultured Spirochaetota bacterium
TGTTTGTCTCCTATGTATTCCCAATATTCTGGATGGGAGTCACCTCCCTTAAGACCAAGGTCCAGATATTTGATGTGAAGCCGAAGCTTTTCTTTAAGCCAACCCTAAAAAATTATAGAGTATTTCTTGGCACCGAGGAATCCGGTGAGGTTGGTGCCGGGAGAGCTGGAGCAGCGACCTCCTTTATCGCAGCCATGGGAAGGTCAATTCTCATTACTGCATCGGCTACACTGTTGTCATTGATGCTTGGAACCATGGCTGGTTACGTACTTTCACGTTATGAGATGAAGGCAAAGGATGACCTCATGTTCGTTATTCTATCAACGAGAATGCTTCCCCCAATTGTGGTTCTGGTACCAATGTCACTTCTCTTTACGAATCTGGGTCTCAAGGATACATTTTTAGCGTTTCTCCTTTTATATACGATGTTCAATATGGCTTTTTCCGTATGGATCATGAAGAGCTTCTTTGACGATGTGCCCTTCTCCTTTGAGGAGGCTGCGATGTGTGACGGCTATACACGTCTTCGGGCCTTCTTCAAGGTGGTGCTTCCAATGGTGAAGTCAGGACTGGCAGCCACAGCCATTTTCTGTGCCATCATGGTGTGGAACGAATTTCTCTTCGCCATCGTCCTTGGTACCAGGAAATGGATATTCATGCCGCCCACAATATTTACGATGTCATATGGTACTGAAGGCGTTATCTGGGGAGTACTCGCAAGCTCCAGTCTGATATACATAATACCCGCCATCGTATTTGTTTACCTGGTTCGAAAGAATCTACTCCGCGGCATTACATTCGGTGTCATAAGGGGGTAATAAGTACTATGTCGATGATTCGCCTCGTTAATGTGACCAAGCGGTTTGGAAAGACCGTTGCTGTAAAGAACGCTAACCTTGAAGTTGAAAAGGGAGAGTTCGTCGTTCTACTGGGTCCTTCAGGTTGCGGGAAAACCACAACCCTGAGATGCATAGCGGGGTTGGAAGACCCTGAAGAAGGCGAAATATTTATCGATGGAGAGCTGGTCAACGAGCTTCCAACCCTTGATAGAGACGTTGGCTTTGTGTTTCAGCACTATGCACTGTTTCCCCATATGACTGCTTCTCAGAATATCTCCTTTCCGCTCCGTGCTATGAAGCGCAAAAAGAGTGATATAGAAAAGGAGGTTTCAAGAATTGCCGATTTGCTCAGGATTAAAGAGATACTGCAGCTCAAACCATCACATCTGAGCGGTGGAGACCTGCAGAGTGTGGCGCTGGCAAGGGCCCTCGTAATTAAGCCGAAAGTTTTTCTGCTGGACGAACCTCTGTCAACACTGGATGCTGAGTTTCGTGAAGAGGCACGAACCATGATCAAGAGGATACACCTCGAGATAGGCTCCACAACACTCTATGTAACACATGACCAGATGGAGGCCATGGCAATAGCAGACCGGATCGTGACCATGAATTTTGGCGAGATACAGCAGGTTGAAACACCTTCAAATGCCTATCATAATCCGGTAAACATGTTTGTCGCAAATTTTCTGGGAAGCCCCGGGATGAATTTCATCGACTGTACTCTTGAAGGTCGTGATACGCTGAAACTTGGATTGGATGGAAAACAACTGAAGGTAAATGACTCCATAGTAAAAAAGATAAAGACCGTTGGAAAGGATAGAACTCTTGTGATGGGTGTCCGACCCGAAGATTTTCGGTTGAGCTCCAAAAAGGATGAGTTCGGTTTTGATATGGAGGTGGCGATCATCGAGGAACTGGGACCCGAAAATATTGTCAATCTCCGTTCCGGAAAGAGCACCATTAAGGTGCTCACCGGTCCAGACATAATACCAAAACAGGGAGAGATTATGTGGGTGGTACCTGATCAGGAGCGGATTCGGATTTTTGACCGGGAGACCCAAAAAGAAATACTATGATAATGAGGTACTGATGAATGCCGGACATTAAACTGCAAAAGGTAGTGAAGACCTTTGGGAATATTACTGCATTAAAAGGAATAGATCTGGATATAACAGAGGGTGAGTTTTTTGTGCTCGTTGGACCTACCGGTGCTGGAAAGACAACGACCCTGAGAGTAGTTTCTGGCCTTGAGAAGATTGATTCGGGAGCAGTAGTCATCGGGGATGAGAACGCCGTTAAACTGTCACCAGCTGATAGGGATGTAGCCTTTGTATACCAGTCATTTTCGCTCTACCCACAGATGACGGTGAGAAAAAATCTAGAATTTCCACTCCATTCGCCCCTCCATCGAGAGGAAGAAGGTGAGGTCAATAGGAGAGTTGAGTTTGTTGCGGATCTCCTCCACATAACGCCGCTTTTGGACCGTATGCCCGATGCATTGTCGGGCGGAGAGATGCAGCGGGTAGGTATTGGAAGGGCAATCGTCAGAAAGCCGCAGATCTTTTTAATGGATGAACCCTTATCAGACCTTGATGCCAAGCTTCGTGAAGAGCTCAGGGTTGAGCTTCGACAGATCCAGGCAGAATTGGGTACGACTACCCTTTATGTAACCCATGATCAGATTGAGGCCATGTCCATGGGTGACCGGGTGGGGGTTCTGAATGAGGGGGTTTTACATCAGGTCGGAAAACCAAAGGCAGTGTATAATAAACCAAAGGATCTTTTTGTAGCCGGTTTCATCGGAAATCCAAAGATGAACTTCTTTGAATGCAAAGTAACTGCGGACGCATCCCCACACATACTTCTCGAGGACTGTCTGATTCGGCTGCCCATATCCGACAATCTTGCCAAACAGATTTCGAAATTTCCGAAAAAAGATGGCCTGATACTCGGGGTTCGTCCAGAAGCTGTCATTCTCCATAAAGAAAAAATTGCAACCAGTTTTGAGGCAGAGGTGCTCTTTCTCGCCCATTTCGGCTCGATGAACATCATCAACATGCAGGTGAAGGATAAGATCTTCAAAGCCAGAACGCGGCCCACGCTGACCGCTAAAACGAAGCAGAAGGTCTGGATCACCTTTGATGAGGAGCGCATGGTTTTCTTTGACAGGGATTCTGGCCAGGCCCTTAATTAGTATCTTGTGAACAATTCCAATGAATTAGTGCCGGTTAAATGCGCATTGTCACCAGCGACCATTTGGTTTTTATGATAGGCTATAAAGGTACATAGATCGGTAAGTGGTTACACATACCCTGCTTCCCTCGTATATCCGTGTATCATGACTGGAATATTCCAATCAAAAATTATGACCAAAGGAGGATTGTATGAAGCTCGGAGCTTTCAACACCTTATTCTTTGACCGGGGTTTTGAAGAAGCCCTGGAGAAGATAAAATCCTATGGCTGTGATGCTGTGGAGATTGGCTGCGGCGGCTTTATACCGAAGAAACACGTTAACCCTGGAGAGTTGCTGAAGGATGATTCGAAACGCAAAGAGTTGACAAAGACAGTTGAAAAACATGGCCTATTCATAAGTGCCCTTTCAGCTCACGGGAATTTGGTACATCCCCAGAAGTCCCTTGCGGACGAACACCGGAGGGATTTCCGTGAGGCGATCCAACTTGCAGGAAAGATAGGCGTGGAGCGGGTTATCGGTTTTGCAGGCTGCCCCGGAACATCGGATAAGGATGCAAACCCAAGCTGGATAACCTGCCCATGGCCAGATTACTTCACTGAGGCATTGAAATGGCAGTGGGAGAAAAAGCTCATTCCACTTTGGAAGGAGGAGGCAGCATTTGCCCGCAAGAACGGGATAAAAATGATTGCTTTTGAAATGCATCCCGGGGATGCGGTATACTGTCCGGAGAAGCTGTTGAAGCTGCGGGAAGCTGTCGGTGATGAGATCGGGTGCAACTTCGA
Organism: uncultured Spirochaetota bacterium; assembly: GCA_964347455.1. Taxonomy (GTDB): domain Bacteria; phylum Spirochaetota; class B62-G9; order B62-G9; family DRHN01; genus JAGLSF01. The sequence goes on from CAYFYU010000187.1 coordinate 3,817, forward strand.
TCCGAGCCATCTTTTCTGGCAGGGTATTGACCCCACAGCGGCGCTGGAAGCACTGAAAGACTGCATCTTTCACGTTCATGCCAAGGATTCTCGAACAGAACCACACATTGTACAGGTAAACGGTGTTTTGGACAACAAACCCTATGGCGAGGAGGCCCAGCGCTCCTGGATCTTTCGAACCGTTGGATATGGTCACGATTACCGGTTCTGGAAAGACTTTGTGAGTACCCTCAGAGTAATCGGCTACGATTACGTTATGAGTATAGAGCATGAAGATTCTCTCATGAGTGGGGAAGAGGGGCTTCAGAAGGCGGTTCAGTTTCTCAAGGATGTTATGATTGCGAAACCACGGGGTGCGATGTGGTGGGATTAGGATACTACCGACTCGTTTACTATGTGCATAATCAGTGCGTGGTGAAAAATCTGGAGTAAATCACCAGCGACTAATTGGTTGATATTATTGTTATATAAACCATGAGGAGGTATATGATGAAGATAAAGTTCGGAGTGAATACACTGGTATGGTGCCTTGATTTCACCCAAAAAGAGGAGCCTCTTTTAGAGAAGATAGCCGAAATGGGTTTCGATACAGTCGAGATTACACCAGGTATGAAATTTAGAATGTGGGATTCTGAGAAACTCCGCAAGAAACTCGACGATCTTGGCTTGGAGAGGACACTCTGTGGGGTATTTGATGATACAAACGATATATCAAGCACCGATCCAGAAATTCGTCAAAAGGGTATAGACTATATGAAGGATTATACGTCATTTGCAGAGGAGATTGGAGCAAAGATCATTGGGGGGCCTCTCTACTCGGCGATTGGCAAGAAGCGATACCTTCCCGAAGATGAACGAAGGGCCGAATGGGATCGTTCAGCGGAATCGCTTAAACGGATTGGAGATGATGCCGCTAAAAAGGGAATTGTTATTGCGATGGAACCGATAAACCGTTTCGAGATTGATATGATCAATACGGCGGATCAGGCCTATCGGATGTGCGAACAGGCAGGAAGCCCGGCAATAAAGATGATGCTCGACACCTTTCACATGAATATCGAAGATAAAAAGATTGGAGATGCCATTCGTAGTTCAAAGAAACATCTCGTACACATGCACACCTGCTCAAATAACAGGGGAGTGCCGGGAGATGGTCATATCCCCTGGGAAGAGGTAAGACAGGCGCTAAATGACATCGATTATGAGGGATACGGCGTTATCGAGAGTTTCGCAAAGGGCGAAGTGGCAGCCTTTGCCAATATCTGGAGAGACCTGGTGGAAGACCAGGACGAAATACCCCGGAGAGGGCTGGGATTTCTCAGAAAAACACTTGTCTAGTGATAATTCGTCCCTCGCGTTGAAGTAAAGACGAATGCACTTTTGTTGTAGAAATATTTTATTAAGAGCTGGTATTCTTCCTCTTTATCGAACATATGCCA
>CAYFYU010000188.1:0-5194 GCA_964347455.1 uncultured Spirochaetota bacterium
GTGAAATGCTGTGGCGCGGGGTACCAGGAGATTCTTACGGACACCCAGGGTTTGGGAGTTTTAAACCCTCGGGAATTACCAGCAGAGCCTATCTTTGGATATGTCCCAGTATGGATGTCGTTGCGGTTATTGTATCCGAAGAATCGGTTGGATTTGCAAATGATTACAACGATGTACCTCTGCGTATCACCGCTGAATTATTCAGAAAAATTGTAAATGCAATCGTAGATATTAAATAAACGGTATCATTACGAATCCTCAGGAAAAGATACCTCATCAAAAAACTTGTAATTTTTCAGATCAGCTGCAGGAGAAAAGAAGCATATAACCTTCATCTCTTCTCTCCCGGTGTTTTGCAGCATATGAACAGAACCTGGTGGGAAAAGAACTGCGGTACCCTCTTTTACATCCTCTATCTCTTTATCCACCATGACCCTTCCCCTTCCCCTTATGATGTAAATTACCTCTTCCTCTTTGGGGTGAGAGTGAGCCGGCTTAACGGCAGTATCAGGAGGTATACGGATTACATTAATGGAGAGATTTTTTGCATTCAGTCTTTCTGGTGTAATAAGCCATTTCAAATATCTTCCGGGAAGCTGTAACTCCTCCACATCCTCTTCATGAACCATTTTCATTTTTTCCTCTCCTAAAAAAACATTTCTCAAGCTGTTTCGTTATCGTTCAAAGTGAAAAAATTTCATTCTCAATAAATTCCCATGTCTTTAAATAATCCCGTTTAGATATCAATTTTTTTAGATGATCTCTGTTTAATCCTTTTAATAGATCCCATATTTTATTTGTTATTCTAGCATTTGCTTCAAACGTTGCCTTTACATCCCAACGCGTGGGCGAAGTATCCGAAGTGATATAATCACGATACCTATAATCCTGTAAATAAAAGAGAAACTCAACATAATCTAAAAAATGTTTTGTTCCAGCAATATAATCCCAGTCCCACTTGCCATCATTATCATTAATATGGATATAAAATGGATATCCCCTCTCAGCAACAAGAGAAACAACTTCTGCAGGATTTTCATTTCCATATATGGAGTGCCCAAAATCAATAGTAATACCCATGTTTTTACTTCCAATTTCATGTAACAGGCATAGTGCTTTTGAACATGAATCAATGAAACATCTTCCTCTAGTTTCACTTGGTTTGTACTCGATGAAAAGCGGAATCTCCTTTTCATAATCAGCAGCTTCTCCAAATGCCTCAATGAGAAACTTCCATGCTTCTGGATAGTTACATTGAAAATTATACTCATACCCATCTCCAAGTGGACAACAGGTAACCTTATCGGCGCCAACAGCACGCGCAAAAACCTTGGCGTCCTTAATAAACTGCACTGCTTTTACTCTCACCTCTCTTGTGGAAGATGTTAGTCCGCCGTTTCGAAATTCTGGTTCAGCCTTTACATTGACATTTATTGCAGCAATTGATAATTGATATTTTTCCAGCAGTTCACCCAAAATAGTTGCATTGTTTACCTCATACGGAAAAACGACCTCCACACCATCCATTCCTTTGATATCTCTCACTATTTTAAACTTCTGTTCCAGGGTCCTCTCAACATTATATTCATGAAATCTATCCTTCGTCTTTCCAAGGAAAGAAGTTATAATACCCTGCTTGATCATAAGGCGTCCCCTAGTATTTTTCGTTAATACTATATATCTTACATAGGCCTTGCATAGTGTCAATAGTTACCACAAAAATCGTTATTAAATACCTGTTGATAGCAATCGGTTCTGGTACTATTATGAGTTCATTACACTCGAAATGAGAAAGATCTTGACAAAAGTGATTCCGATACACCTATACCTCAACTCAAATAGGAACTTAATGGAATCATACCATACTGTTTCTACCAGTCTAGGCCAAAATAGTGTATCATGCCTGTGGGTCGAGGTAGGCACCCAGAAAGACATTGGTTTGGTCAAGAATATCGCAGCCTCAACGGAGATGGATGTAATTCCGGTTGTCGGTAATGCACGCCTCATCGAGGGTGTATTCGAAACCGGTTTTCAAAAGGTCGCCTTCCATGCATCGGCGGTACCATCAATAAGGACCCACCTAGAAACTCTACGAAAAAATAACTACTCGGTTTACCTGTGTACCAGCTTCTACGAAGGGAGAGTCCCTGATGAAAAAATATTTCGGTCATCAGTAAACCAGATAGCCGGGGCCCTGTACAGCCTGAAAACAAATGGACTGCACAATCTAAACGTCCAGGTTTATCACCCGGACCCCGTCATTCACCACAGTATCAACAAATTCTTCAAGGAGAGCTACGACACGGTGAACATCATTGGCTTTATCCCCTATGATAAAAGCGAGGATATCCTGATCAAGAGCTCTCTTTCAGTGGGGATCATACTTTACGAGCATATTGGAGACGCGGTTCTGGTTCGGTTTCCACCGGGCGCTTCCTTCACGGTGAAACGTATCGCGATTGCTGTATCTCAGGTTAAAAAAATACTCGGTCAATGCGGTCTCTATCCTCAAGGTTATACCGTAATTGCATGCCCCGTATGCGGCAGGTGCATGTTGGATATATTGAAAATGACCGAACAGGTTAGCCGTAAGCTCCAAACACTGGAAAAAAAATACACCCCGGAGTGGAAGAAGCTGGAAGCGGCAGGCGGAATCACCGTCGCCGTCATGGGCTGCAATGTCAACGGACCGGGCGAAGCCCGGCAGGCTGACATCGGCATTGCAGGCGGAAAGGGGAATACGGGAACCATATTCAAAAGAGGAAAGCCTGTTTCTACCCTTTCTGAAAAAAAACTCTTTGGGAGATTCGAGCATGAGCTGGAAGAGCTGATACGGGAAAAAATGGGTCTCTACTCAAGACTGTAGCGGTGAAAGAGCTCCTTTGATACGGATTCGTAGCGTTCTTCAAGGGCGCGGGCAGTTTTATGCATATCCTTCCCAAGAGGTGTTTTCAGGGCAAAGTAGAACTTGATCTTTGGCTCCGTTCCCGAGGGCCGAACCGATACCTTCACCCTATCAGTGTAGAACTGCAGCACATCGGAGGTGGGAAGCTCTTTCAGGGGGTTTTCCCGTCCGTCACCGGGGAAATAAGTCTTCTGTCTCTTATAGTCCTTGATAACCGTGATGGGGTCCCCGAGAAGGTTCCCCGGTGGACTCTGACGCATGTCACGCATGAGCTCTCTGATCTTTTCCGCTCCCTGAGCTCCCTTGAGCAAGAAGGACCGCTGAAACTCCTGGTACATGCCGTATTGCCGGTAGATATCGTGGAGAAACCCGAGAACCGATCCATACCGAGCGATGGCGTACTTTACCATAATGAGGGCCAAAACCGCCCCGATTACCCCGTCCTTGTCACGAACAAAGGTGTCGGCAAGATATCCGTAGCTCTCCTCGAATCCGTATATGAAGTGACCTTTGTCTTTTTCCTCCAGCTCACGGGTCAGCTTTGCTATGAATTTGAAACCTGTAAGAACCTCGTACACCCGAACCCCGAACTCGCGTGCAATCTCATGAACAAGCTCGGTGGTCACAATAGTCGAAATAATAACTGGATGGGACGGCATCAGTCCGGATTTTTTATAGGAGACCAGAATCGTGTAGGCGATGAGGCAGCCGATCTGATTACCGGTTAGGGTAACAAAATTACCCGATTCATCGGGAACGGCAAGTCCCATACGGTCACAATCGGGGTCTGTTGCAATAACCAGATCCGCACTCTCGCGCCGGGCAAGTTCCATCGCCCTGGTGAGTGCAACGGGATCCTCCGGATTGGGTGAAGGGGTGGTGGTGAAATTCCCGTCCGGCTTGATCTGTTCCTCCTCAAGAAGTACCTCGGCACCTCCAACCTTCTCCATCGCCTGTGGAACGAGGGTTATTCCTGTTCCGTGGAGCGGTGTGTACACGATTTTTATACTTCGCTTGAGCTTCTGCTCGAGCTTTTCGAGCTCATCCCCGATTCCCTTCTGGAGATTCTGCCCGAAATCCTGAACCTTTTCGAGATAAATGTTCTCGACTCTATCATCAAGCTCATGGATGAGACCCTTTCTCTTTCCCTCTTCGTAGTCTATTCGTCGTATACCGGTTGCCATGTCGATACCGTTTACGTGGTCCACAATCAGTGCGTCTTCGGGTGAGGTCACCTGTCCACCGTCGGCGCCGTACACCTTGTAGCCGTTGTACTCCTTCGGATTGTGGCTTGCCGTAATAACGATGCCGGCACTGCAGCCGAGCTGCCGCACCGTAAATGACAGAAGAGGAGTCGGCCTAAGCTGGGTGAATATATAGACCTCGATGCCGTTTGCAGCGAGCACAGAGGCAGACTCCCGCGCAAAGAGCGGTGAATTGTTCCTTGAATCATAGGCAATGGCAACTTTCAAGGATTCCCTATCACCCTTCGCAAGAAGGTATTCGGCAAGTCCCTGAGTTGCGCGGGCAACAGTATAGATGTTCATCCGGTTCAGCCCTGGAGCCATGATACCACGCATGCCGCCTGTGCCGAACTCAAGTGTCTTGTAGAAGCGGTCGGTCAGCTCCTTTTCATCATTTCTCCTAATCAGGTCCGATATTTCTGTGCGTGTCTCCTCATCGAAGGGCTCGGTGGTCCATCTACGGGCCTTCGCAAGAATTTTCCCGTCCATTGAAAAAGCCTTGTTTTTAGGATTCTGGTTACGACTATAGTATGAACCTATCCCAAATTCAAGAGTATTTGACAAAACATCGGTGCAGTGTTAGATTAACTGAAATTTTTAGATGAGAGGTTAGGATGAAACCTGAAGAACTGAAGTATACAAAGAGTCACCTCTGGGTACAGGTTGACGACGGAACTGCTTCCATCGGTATCTCAGATTACGCGCAGCAGGAACTGGGTGACATCGTATTCGTGGAAATGCCCGAAATCGGCAAAAAGGTAGCCAAGGATGAAACCTTTGGAACCATCGAGTCGGTCAAATCGGTCTCAGATCTCATTTCTCCCTTGACTGGTGAAGTGGTGGAGATCAACCAGGTGCTCGAAGACACACCCGAGACCATTAACGGCGATCCCTTCGGTAACGGGTGGATCATCAAAATGAAAATAGGGAAGAGTGACGAGCTGGATGGGCTTATGGATTATGCAGCTTACTCAGCCTTTCTCGAATCCGAAGGCTAAAGGTCTATGAGGCGAGTTGTTTCTCGATACTTGAAATCTCTTTTTTA
>CAYFYU010000189.1:0-5117 GCA_964347455.1 uncultured Spirochaetota bacterium
TTTTCTTCCCTAATCCTAACATAACATCTGGACCAGTTTTTGGGGGGCAGGTCACTCATGTAAAATCTATATAAAGAAGTATAAATAGTACCACAGTATGTGAAATTCACAGCTCGGCAAGAAATGCTTAAGGTACAGGATACTTTTGCATAGAACACTGTTTTATCGTTCTTAATGGTCTGCTCCTGCACATCGAGATCCTGGTGAAGTATTAAACGATGAGACTAACACAGCTTAATGTTGAAATACTCTCATCTTAACTTCGATAGAAGGGCAAAATCAACCGAATATGGATTTGAAGGTGGGTTTTAAGATTTCGGTTGTTGTATTAGGACTCCCTTGATAGTACACAGATAAATAAAAAATCCCTCAACTCATTATGAGTCAAGGGATTAGTTGGTTGCTCCAGACACGACTCGAACGTGCGACCCGCGGTTCAGGAAACCGATTAACACCGTAGACGGGGTTATACGTCGTTATACTCGGTTATGCTCAATTATAAACCTGATGAATGACATCAGCTCACTCGCCCAGACGATCCCGCCCATTGCCGTACTCGCGCTCGCAGTTCCCTTTATCGGGTTTGGTTTCAAACCAACGGTGCTCGCGCTTTTTCTCTACAGCATACTTCCAATCATTCGAAACAGCATAGCGGGAATTGAGTCCGTGCCGCCCACCCTCATTGAGGCGGCTACGGGTATGGGAATGACACGGGCACAGGTCCTCATCAAAATTGAGCTGCCGATTTCTCTCAGGGTTATCATGGCCGGAATACGCACATCGGTTGTTATCAATGTCGGTACGGCAACAGTCGGAGCGGTCGTCGGCGCGGGGGGGCTCGGGACTCCCATCATTTCGGGACTTGTGCGGGAAAATCCGGCCTTTGTTCTCGAAGGGGCGATTGCAGCGGCACTCCTCGCATTTATCATGGACCAGTACCTGGCGAAGGCTGAGCAGAGCCTTATAAAAGCGTACGGTATGGAAAGTGACTATGGCTAAAAATGAGGAATGCAATTGCTTCGAAGAGACCTCTCAGTTCAACTATCCCTTGAGCATACCCATGGTCATAACTCTGACCAGATGCTTCTGGAAAATTATGACGCATACGAGAATCGGCATGGTCGCTATGAGCCCTGTTGACGAGAGAGGTCCCCATGCCACTCCCTTATGGGCAACAAAAGAGGCTAGGAGAATGGGCAAGGTTTCGCTATTGGCTCTTGTTAAGATTAGGGCAAAAAGATACTCATTCCAGCTGAATATTAGGCAGAACAGAAAGGTGGCAATTATACCGGGCAGGGCCATAGGTAAAAGAACGAACCGGAATGCCTGCATTCGGGAGCAGCCGTCCGCCAGAGCAGCATCCTCGATTTCTTTGGGGATATCTTCAAAGTAACGCATCAAAAGCCAGACCGCAATAGGCAGGTTGAAAATTAAATAGGTTATTACAAGTCCAAATCGGGTATCTATCAGCCGGTAGGTTTTCATTATGATAAAGAAAGGGATGATAATTGCAATTGGTGGGAGCATTCTCATGGTAAATATCCAGAATGAAATGTTATCTCTGCCCTTGAATTCAAATCTACTCAAGGCGAAACCTGCTAGAGATCCTAGAAGCACAGCAATAGACGCTGAGCTCACCGCGACGATGAGTGAGTTCAGCAAAGGGGGAATTATATCAACCGCAATTCCACCTATACCAACAAAGCTTGTAACTACTTTTAAAAATATGACCCTGAAGTTTAACAGTGTTGGGGGGGTGGGGAAGAATGTTGGCGGCCAGGAGAAATAGTCCTCATCCACCTTGAAAGCTGTGGTGGCCATCCAATAATAGGGAAAGAGACACCAGAATAGCACAACAGCGATACCGATCCAAAAAAGTGTCTTCTTCGTAATTTTTCTGTAAAGCGCTTTTTTTGTGTGCAATTTCAACCTCTTATCCTTTTAAGAAGAATCTGTGATATGACCATGACGATAATGAACAGTACCATAGCCATTGCAGCTGCATATCCCAATCGAAAATAGGTGAACCCGGTCAAGTATCCAAGCCAGCTTACCACCTCTGTGGATGTCCCAGGACCTCCTTTTGTGAGGACCGATATCGCGTCGAATATCTTGAAGGCATCCATAATGCGAAAAAGAAATGCCAGTATTATAAATGGAATCAGGAAGGGGAGAGTAATGTTTCGAAAAATCTGCCAGCTCGATGCCCCATCTATCTGTGCAGCACCTTTTAGTTCCTCTGGAACTGACTGCAGCCCTGCATAGAGAACAAGAAACATAAATGGTGTCCATTGCCATACGTCAACCACAATCAGGCTTGGTAATGCCAGTTTTGTCTCTGAAAGCCAAGCGATATGTCTCTGAGTTAGTTTCAAATTGATCAGAAAGTAGTTGATTGGCCCAAAATCGGCATTGTAGAGCATACGCCACATGAGTGCAACTGCAATAGGGGCCATAATCATCGGAATGTAGATGAGAGAAACGATGACTCTTTTTGCCCAGAAATTCCTGTTTACCAGCAGTGCGATGCCCAGCCCTATGAGAAATTCCAAAGCCACAGCCGAACCCACGAAAGTGAAGGTTACCACCAGCGCGTTGATGAATCGAGGGTCCATGAAAGCATCTAGATAGTTTCCAAGCCCTCTGAATGACTGTCCCATGATTATGTCATACCGGGAGAGACTTAAGAGTAACCCGTAGAAGAAGGGATAGATGGTAACAGCTAATAAAAGAATAACAACCGGTAAAAGGAGAAACAGGGGAAGGTACTTTTCATTTTTAAAAAAGCTCACGCGTTTCGTATTCATAGCTTGGTAAATTTTAATAAAATCGGGTGAGGGAAAGGTCGTACGGGTTCCCTCACCACTTTAAGTGTATTCTTATTTCGGGACCTTAAGCATCGGCCTGAACTTTTCAGGTAGTGTCGAGCTTCCAAAATACCGCTCGAGCAGTTCCACCCAATGGTTAGCTACGTCGTCGAGAGCTGCCTTGGTGCTTATCTCCCCCGCCATGGTCTGGGACAATTTCAGGTCCAGATAGTCGTCGAATTCGGCCGCATATGGAATTCTAAGTAAGGGCTTCCCTTCTGCCATGCAGTCCATATAGGGATCTAGAAAATCATTCCCAAGAGCTTTTATGACCTGTGGGTTTTTGAAATGTTCCTTTATCAGATACGGCTGGTATCCGGTTCCGGGGTTCGTCATTGCCCACACACTGTTTTCTCCAAATACAATGGTTCTGATGTACTGAAATGCCTCGTCCACTTTTTTAGAACCCGACGGAAAGGCGAAAGCCCATCCACCGGCAAGCAACACCACGTCACCCGGAGGAAGGCTCATGCCGATTTTCCCTTTTACTTTGGAGGCATCGGAGAGCTGTCCGTCAAGCCAACCATCTCCCCATTGCACGAAGTGAGGAATAGAGCCCGATAACCAGGATTCCTGATGTTCGGAAAACTCGAAGTTCAGTACGCCAGGTGGTGAATATTTGAGGCTCTCCTTGAAGTTGTTTGCGGCTTTAATACCTGCAGCGCTGTTTATTGCAGGCCTGCCTCTTTCATCGAACCACTCACCGCCGTAGGTCAGGAAGCGGTTAGCCCACCAGTAGTACATACGTCCACGCTGGGCTAGTTCTGAATTTCCGTACTGTACATAGTCTGTCTCATAGAAGAATTTCGAGATATCGACGTATTCTTCCCATGCCTTTGCCGGGCGTAGATCATAGCCGAATTTCCTCTTAAAATCAGCCTTGATCCTGGGATTCTCGAACAGATCAGTTCTGTAATAGTAGGAGTGAGTATCTCCATCAGCAGCGACTGCATAGGTCTTTCCTCCCCACCTGCCATACATCTCTCGAATGGCCGGGATAATGTCATTGAACTCAGCCTCTGCACCATACTTCTTGATTTGCTTGTCTATAGGCTGAACAAACCCCCCCGCCACGAATGTAGCCAGAACTGGGTAGGAGAACTGGAAGGCGTCGTAGCTTCTGCCCCCGCTGATGAAATCGGTCATGGCCTTTACATAGAGGTCCTTATGTGGTGACTCTACAATATTTACTTTTATTCCCGTTTTTTTCTCATAGATCTCTGCTGCGCGTCGTGGTGAAAGGAGATGTGGTCCTCCACCCACTAATACGGTTATTTCATTTACCCTGGCAACGGCTTGCCTTGTGGGTGCTAAACCGATGATGCAAAAAACAACCAGCAGTGTCACAATAACAACCCACATAAACTTGTTTTTTAACATTTTTTATCTCCTTGTACTATGGTTTTATTCGTTTTCTTGTTATATATTCATGAGTCAGGGCCATACTCTGCTTCCATCACCTCCTTTTGGCCTAGGAGTGACATCAAAATTACCAGTCCTAAAACGATTAACTTCATTACATTTTGCTTTTAATTTTGAATAAACAGTAATCCCTTCTCAGTCACATATCAAATCTCTGTTAATACTTAAAACCGATGGCAGGAATTCAAATTTTTACCATATAAATTTTAGGAAAGTATCATCTATATTTTTAAAATATTCTATAATAATCAATCATCTTTGTAAAGTTTAATAATCAAAGTTGAAGTGAGGGCGAGCGTATCATGTCCTAAACAAGCTCCTTGGCCTTCAATCGTTCCAGTGCCCAATGGGTGTACTTTCGAATTTTTCCATCGGGATCGCCTTCCAGGCTCTTCAGTATTGTTTTCCCTTCGGCAGTTTCGAGCTTTTCCAGGGCTTTTACGACATTTATCCGCCACTTTGCGATCGGGATCCCTCGATGCCATTACAAGCCCTCTGAAGGCCTTGACCGTGCCGATAAGTGAGAGTACCTGTGATGCCTCACGCCTGACCATAGGATCGCGATGCTTCAGTTTTACAATTTCTTTCTCTGTGCCTCCGATAGCATATTGATAGGAGTTTTTATAAATTGGGACTCGCAAACATACAAAAAGAAGCCGCGAAAAGCCCCTCATTTGCCCACAAAATATTCAAGAATGCATTTTCTACCGAAAAACGACATCATTATTGTAAATATACTACCCGTAATAGAACGTTCTGTCAAGAATGAAGAAAATGTGAATCTTCTATGGCATTGCTGAAAATATGGGAGGGCATACCTCACCCCCT
>CAYFYU010000190.1:0-239 GCA_964347455.1 uncultured Spirochaetota bacterium
AGCCCCTTACGGTTGAAGATCGTTTCCGTAATAACCACACCGCCCATGAGCTGTGCAAAGAGCCAGCCTGAAACGGTAACCACCGGTATGAGTGCATTTCTTCTGGCATGCCGCTTTATGATCGTTCGCATTGCTGCTCCTTTCGCCCGGGCTGTCAATACATACCCCTTACCCAGAGCTTCGAGCATGCTGGAGCGCATGATTCGCATAACCAGGGCTATCTGAATCACAGTCAGGGT
>CAYFYU010000190.1:273-5099 GCA_964347455.1 uncultured Spirochaetota bacterium
ATCGATAGTATTCATCCGTGTGTAGCGCACGAATTCCCCGGAATCGACGAATGCCTGGGCTTCGTAGCTCAGAATTTCTGGAGGGAACAATCCCCGAAAATACCCGTAAAAGATCATGAGAAGGACAAGACCGAACCAGAAGGTTGGCAGCGACCAGCCTACTATTGCAAGAAAACGGGAAAAATGATCGATAGATTTATCACGATGAAGCGCTGCCTGCGAACCAAGCCATATCCCCACGAGTATGATTACCGGCGCTGAAACTAGTGCAAGCTCCACCGTATGGGGAAGAAAAAACTTGAACGCATCCAGTACGGATCGTGAGACCGTTGTGGACCAGCCGAAATTCCCCCTGAAAATCTCTCGCAGCCAGTTGTAGTACTGCACGTATACCGGTTTATCGAGCCCATAGGTCTTGATGATGCTGTCGATATCGCCGAGCTGCTTGATATCCTTTACAAATGCTGAAGCACGCTGCTCGGGCGAAAAAAGAGTGAGAAGGGTAAAGATAATGAGTGTCACACCCACCAATACAACGAATAGCAGCAATAATCTTCGTATGATATAGTTCAAAAAGTTCATTCTTTTTCTCTACCAACAAGGAGTACCAATAGGCCAGAATCATATCATCCTTATATGATTTTTCCATAAAAATTATCATCGGTGCTTCATGGAGAGATCAAGCTCTTAACGAATCTTTTTACCCATGCGAAAGAAAACGACCGCAAAAATGCGGCCGTTTCGTAACCAAAAAAATTGATCAGTATCCTTTTTCAAGATAATAGAATTTCATCATGTGATCCCTCACCGGATTCCAGAAATATCCGGAAATCCAGTCACGAACATGAATCCTATACAGAGACTGGCTTATCTGAAAACCGGGAATATCCTCATAGTAGAGCCGTGAGAGTTTGTAGTAAATATCCTTTCTTTTTGCAGGATCCACTGTTTTGATCCCCTCGGTGATTAGCCGGTCGACCTCTTTATTGTTGTACGCCTGCCATTCCGCAAAGGTGCCCTGGGAATGCTGATAGGGATAGACAAAGTTATGGGGATCCGGATAATCAGCGGCCCATCCAATGACGAACAGCGGAGTCTTTCTCTGGACCATCATGTTGAGATAGTTGCCCCAATCAACATTCTGGATCTCAATCTGGAATTTCGGGTTCAGGGACTCCACATTCTCCTCGATCATCTGACATGCTATTTCACGTTGCTCATTACCCGTGTTGTACAAAATGGACAGCTTGAATCCCTTCTCCCATACCTGTCCGCCGTGAGCCTGCATGAAATACTCCCGTGCCTTACCGAGATCGAACTCATAAACAGGAGTGGCGGGATCCTTATGGGGTAGCCCTTCGACAACTGGGCTCGGAGGGGTTGTAGCATAACCAAGAAAGGCATCTCTAATATAGGTCTCATGATCGAAGGAATAAGCAAAGGCTTTTCGCAGGTTGATATCGGTGAAGAAATCAGGAGGTATTCCCTGTCCGTCAAGCTTACCGCTCCATACTGCCTGGTTTGCCTCAGTATTGATATCAAAGTTGAAGAATACTGCCGTGTTGGCAAGTCGAGGGAGATCCTTGTATATTGTCGCTCCTTCAAATGTCTCCATCTCGGGCCAGTACATTGTATCGACCATCACCATATCTGCGTCGCCTGCTGTGAACATCAGCTTTCTTGTTGTCCACTCCTCCACAATCTTTACCACTACATTCTTCACAGGGGCTGGATCGAGTATGTAATCATCATTCCGCACCATAGAGAGCTCAACCCCAGGCTCCCACTTCATCAGTTTGTACGGACCAGTTCCCATCTCCCTGTTGTAGAGCGTTTCTGCACCCTGATCGGGATTGTTAAACCTCTCCCAGCCAGCCTTTTTACCATCCCATGCACCATTGGCGATCATGAAATCTTTGCTGACTATGCCTGACCAGTACTGTGCCAGAATACCGATAAACGGTGGATACGGGTCTTTGAGATGGAATATTACATTCTGTCCATCCACCTCAACTGCATTCATAATTTCATCAATATTGACGATGAGGTTTCCCTCTCCGTCCCGTGATCCTGCTGTACCGAGTAAGGGTTCATAAAACATCCATATAGGACCGCCGTCCTGATCCGTAACAAGGGCCCGCTCAAATGAATACTCTACATCCTCGGGAGTCAACTCATCACCGTTGTGAAACCGTACATTCTTTTTTATTGGAAAAACGTAGGTTCTTCCCATGTCACGTATCAAACCATTTTCCACCGTCGGCACCCTCTCTGCAATGAGCGGAACAAAGCTATCCGTTGATGGTCCGTCGAATGCAATGAGCGTGTCGTACATGTTCTGAACCGCTTCGCCCGACGAAGTGTCATAAGCCCGGTGCGGATCGAGGGTCTGAATGGTGCCATACCGTGCGTAGATGATCGTATCCGGATTTTTCACCATCTTCTTCGGTGGAGCCTCTTCAACCTCCTCAACAGGAGCGAGTTCTTCTTCAGCCTTTTTCCCTCCCCCATAGAGAAATGAAATACTCACGAGGAGGAAGAGAAGGCTTATGAAAAGAACAAATACCTTCTTTCTCATATCATCCACCTCCATTTAATGAAATATATTACTGTAGCAGCTGCCAAAAAAACATGATATACCCATCACCAATTAAGTCAATACATTTTTAAATATCTGCTCCAAAAACTCAAGTTAGAAAAGAGGAATCCAGGTGCCTGTATTGGACCCGACAGGTGGATCGAGGATCCCGATGGTGAAGAACTTGCCTCCTACAATCCGGTGAATTGTGAATTGATTGCCCAGGTGGTTCAGGCAGGCGATCTGGCGTATGAAAAGGTTCTGCAATCGGCTCATGAGTCTTTTCTCAACTGGATGCTGGTCCCAGCACCAAAACGAGGACTGGTCATACGGGATCTGTCCGACGCTCTCCGGGAATATCAGGAACCTCTCGGGGAGCTGGTATCCCTTGAAATGGATAAGATCAGAGCAGAGGGTATCGGCGAAGTTCAGGAAATGATCGATATCAGCAATTTTGCCGTTGGCCTCTCCCGTCAGCTCTACGGTCTGACCATGCATTCCGAGCGACCCGGTCACCGGATGTATGAACAGTGGCATCCTCTCGGGACAGTCGGCATTATAACCTCCTTCAACTTTCCTGTTGCAGTTTGGTCATGGAATGCAACAATTCGGTGGCGGCAGTACAATTGGAGAGCGTATGATCAATGACCCGCGACTTCCACTCGTTAGCTTTACCGGATCGGTGAGCATGGGAAAGCATGTTGCGGAAACCGTTGCACGTCGTCTTGGGCGATTCATTCTCGAATTGGCAATACGAGCAGTTCTATTTGGCGCGATAGGCACAGCGGGACAGCGTTGTACCACCACCCGACGAGTAATTGTTCAAAAAAAGGTAGCCGGAGAACTTATCAAGCGATTGATACATGCCTACCGTCAGATGACGATCGGGGATCCTCTTGACCGGAAAACTCTCATGGGACCTCTTGTGGATAAGAATGCCGTGGTACTGATGATGGACGCTCTGAAGAGGGCGCTTTCCGAAGGAGGGGAAGTCCTCTATGGAGGAGAACGACTACCGGATAAGGGTGACTGTTTCGTCCAGCCAGCACTTGTCAAAATGCCAGAGCAGACTCCTCTGGTCTGCGAAGAAACATTTGCACCTATTCTCTACATCCTGGAGTATGAAAACATGTTAGAGGCAATCTCCCTGCTCAGAAATGTTCCCCAGGGACTCTCCAGCGCACTTTTTCCTCTTAACCTCCAAAAAGCGGAACAGTTTCTATCGGTAAAGGGATCAGACTGCGGCATTGCAAATGTAAACATTGGTACAAGTGGAGCAGAGATAGGCGGTGCATTCGGAGGGGAAAAGGAAACAGGCGGAGGCCGTGAGGCAGGCTCCGATGCCTGGAAGGCATATATGCGCCGCCAGACAAACACGATCAATTGGTCTGGGAGTATACCATAAGCCCAGGGCATCAAGTTTGGCGATTAAATCATGGGTACCCAAACAGGATACCCCATTAATTAATAGGATGTTTAATCTATATTTAAGGGAAAAGGATATGAAATCACCAAATGCCAATACTAAGGTTTGGCAGCGCTGGCCAAAAGCCGAAGCCTTAATTTTAGAAAAACTGGACAGTTTCGTACCTACGCTACCGACCTTGGAACAGCTACAGGAGTCCCTGCTTGCACAAACAGGCATACTCCTGCAGGATGTGGTCGACCACATAGCTCTTCCAGATAACAACAAGACAAGAAAGAGGCTGGGGGAGCTTGGATTCGAACAGGAGAGTGCAAAAGTTGAGCACGGGGAGACCGTCTTGTTCCACTCTGGAGCTGTCATGCCATGGATTTTACTCCGAAAAAATACCAATGTTCAACCCGACGAGGTAATTGCTATTGCACTCAAAGTAGAACGGGTAGCTGATTTCCTCATGGCACACCAGGTTGCTTCACCCATAGAGGGTTCCCCCCTCAGTCCATACCGCAGAGCGGTGGTGTGGACCGGGCCTCAAAGGCAGGAGCTCGTTTCCGTAGAACGAGGGGGATATCGCGGCTTCATTCCACAAGAAGCGGACCAGGACTATCAGAAACGTTACCTCGAAGCATTTGAACAGTGGGCTACCAGGCCCCGTCAGTTTGCTGACACCCTGGAGGGTATGAAGCACACACTTTCCCTTGCCCATTCCATAGTAGATAAGTTTGGAAGGGGAACTGCTGCGTCCTTAGTTTTCGCTGCTGAAAGAGCATTCTGGCAGCGACAGAACAGGGCAAGCCAGGTTCAGATGAGCCGGCAGGCGAAACT
>CAYFYU010000191.1:0-3962 GCA_964347455.1 uncultured Spirochaetota bacterium
GCCGCTTTTTTTTTCATCCGAAAAAGATGCATTGCGCTTCGTTGTCAAAGCTCGAAGGGAGGAGAGACCTCTTGCCCTCGAATATTTCGACGCAGAATCTCTCCAACTTCTCGATGAACAAAGAAAGCAGCAGGGTCCTCTCTCTGAGATTCCGGAGATACCGGAATCCGCTGGATGTGTGTACTTTGAGTTCCCTTACGGGAACGAGGAGGAGTTGAACACGGGGGTTCTTCGCTGGTCGGCGCTTATCAGGGATTGTGGGGGTGATCACTCTGGCTCATGGGGTGCTTTGACGAAGCGTGATCAACAGAGACTTAAGTCTTTTCGTCATTCTCTACCCGAATCAATTAATAAGATTATTGCGCAAAATAAACGGGACGATTCACGGATACATAAAGTGGGGACGGACATGGCGGTTCCGAACAAAAGTTTGGAGGTGATGATGGACTACTACAGGACCGTACTTGAAGGTGAGAAAATTCGACATGTCATATTCGGACATATCGGCAATAACCACCTCCATGTCAATATGATCCCATCGAGCTACGATGAGCTGCTCCGTGCGAAGGAGCTCTATCGTAGTTTCGCCCGGAAGGCGGTAAAACTGGGTGGCTCTGTATCAGCTGAACACGGCATCGGGAAGCTCAAAAGGGATTTTCTAAAGATTCAGTATCCTGAAGGAGCAATCGAAGAGATGCAAAACATAAAGGCTGTTGTGGATCCAGATGGCGTTTTTAATCCTGGCAATGTGATTTAGTTTCTGTGGTATGCTGAATCCGTTCTGGTTGCCAGTGGCGAAAGAGCTAAGGGAGGAAAGAGGTTATGGGTTCGGAAGGGGTTGTATCGGAGAAACGTACAGTTGCTCCATTTCATAGTCTGCGTTTTGGCGGTATAGGGTCGATTCAGATTTCCAAAGGCAAACCTCAGTCTTTGACAATAGAGGCACCGCAATCCATGTTTTCCAAGATAAAGACTGAGGTAAAAAATGAAGTGCTCCATATATCAATGAGCTATGTTGCGCTTCTTTTCTATATGTCTGAACTGAAATTGATAGTGACGATGGAGGACATACGGGCCTTACAGCTAAGCGGTGCGGGGAAGATAGAGGCTCAGGACCTGGAAGGTATAGACCATATTGATCTCACTATGAGCGGTGCAGGTAAGATGCGACTTGGATTGGGGGCAAAAAAAATTTCCGCCCGATTAACAGGAGTTGGGACTATTGAACTTTCAGGGACTGCGGATCAGCTCGAGATTTTTATGAGTGGTGCAGGATCACTCAACGCACTCGATCTCTTTGCCGAAAAATGCGCTGTCAGGTCGAGCGGAGTTGGTTCGTGCGCCCTCTATGCAGTTAGAGAACTCGATGCAAATATTAGTGGCATCGCTAATGTGCGATACGGTGGTAATCCTGCGATTAAAAGCGAGATCAGTGGATTGGGAAAACTTGTCTCGATAAAAGCTGCTACAGGGCAGAAGGGGAAATAGCCTTTTGAACTTGACACCTTTCATAGTATATTATGGCGGATATTAGGGGTAAGACTTTCATGAATCTGTTTCCTATTTTCCTGAGGATTCAAAAAAAGAAATGCCTTGTTGTTGGGGGAGGGATGGTTGCCGAGAGAAAGGTGCGGAGCCTCCTCATTGCTGGTGCGGAGGTTACCGTCATCGCTCCCCAGTTGACAGAGGAGCTCAGTAATTTGCTGGGGCAGGGACGCATAATGCACATAGAGAGAAATTATCGAGAGAATGATATAGAAGGGTTCTACCTCGTTATTGCATCAACTGATTCACATCAGACAAATAAAAGTATTTATCTCGAAGGTGAAAAAAGTGGGATTCCCGTAAACGTCGTCGATGATTCCCTGAATTCGAGCTTTTTTGTACCGTCCCTGATCAGACGGGGAGACCTGCAGATAGCACTGTCCACATCGGGAACTGCACCTATTTTCGCAAAGGAGTTGCGAAAATACTTTGAAAAAAAGCTTTATCCGGAACTGGAAAGTGATATGGAGGATCTGGCCCGCCTGAGGAAGGATATTATCCAGAATGAGGGTAAGCGGGGAGTCAGCAAGGATCGTAGGTTCAGAGAAATCCTGCTGCCAAAGATAGAGGAAATACTGCGTAAAATTAACGGTCATTAGGAATAAAACGGGGAAACACTCATGTCTGAGCGTAAAAAAGGCGTCGTTTATATTATTGGTGCCGGACCGGGCAACGAAGGGCTTTTTACGCTTAGAGGATTGGAGCTTTTGAAAAAGGCTGACATCGTTCTCTACGATAATCTCGTTAATGAAGACATTTTGAAACACTGCCGTGATGATGTTGAAAAGATCTATGTTGGGAAAAAGGCTGGGAGTCACAGCTTTAGCCAGGCAGAGATAAACAAACTCATTGTACAGAAGGCCACTGCCGGCAACAGGGTAGCTCGATTGAAAGGGGGAGACCCCTTTGTGTTCGGGAGAGGTGGAGAAGAGGTACTGGAAGTTGCCAAACATAACATTGATTTTGAGATTGTTCCCGGTATCACTGCAGCTTCAGCTGCATCCTATGCTGGTATACCACTGACACAGAGAGGCATTAATACAGCTGTTGCATTCATTACAGGGCATGAAGACCCGGAAAAAGAACAGAGCGGCATTAATTGGGAAAAGCTTTCAACAGCTGCCGGCACACTTGTTTTTTATATGGGTGTCAAGAACCTGCCGGTAATCGTATCCAATCTCATTGAGCATGGTCGAGCACCTGAAACACCAGTTGCTCTCATCCGGTGGGGGACGATGAATTTTCAGCAAACGGTGACCGGTACCCTGAGCGATATAGTCAGTAGAGCAGAGGAGAGTAACATCGGCCCCCCATCAATTATCCTTGTTGGTGAAGTCGTTTCGCTGCGTGAGCGCATGCGCTGGTTTGACCGAAAACCGCTCTTCAACCGAAAGATTGTGGTAACCCGTACACGGAGCCAGGCTTCTGCGTTGGTAATGTCGCTTCGAGAACTTGGCGCACATGTGGTTGAGTTTCCAACAATAGAAATACAGCCTACAGAGGATCGGTCCCTCATGGATGAGGCCATAGCTCAGATTGATGTCTATTCATGGATTGTCTTCACTTCGGTGAACGGTGTTGATATATTTTTCAATAGACTGTTTGAGCTCGGAATGGATGCACGAATTTTACGCAACGTCAAGTTTGCAGTTATCGGATCTGAAACCGACGGACATCTGAAGAGATACGGCATCGTTTCTGATCTGGTGCCCCGAAAATTTACCTCAGAGGGACTTCTTGACACATTCAGGCAATTGAAAACAGACTATAGCGGAGAAAACCTGCTTTTTCCGGTATCAGAAATCGCAAGGGATATCCTTCCCAAAGAACTGGAAAGGATGGGCGCACAGGTCAAGGTTGTATCCGTATATAGGACCCTGATACCGGAGTATTCCAAAAAGCAGATCGATACGGTATTTGGGTTGGAGCCGGACTTGGTGACTTTTACGAGCTCTTCAACGGTCACGAATCTTGTCCGTATTTTGGATGGTCACCCCAAACAGAGGTATCGTGAGCTCATACGGGGAGCTTCCATTGGTCCAATAACCTCAAGGAAGGCTTTGGAACTCGGAGTACGGATAGTTGTGGAAGCCCGGGAACACACGATCAACGGGCTGGTCGCGTCGATCGAAAATTACACCTTAGAGAGAAGCCATTGATTGGAATTTCAAAATTGTACTGCGGGTCAGTTGAGCCCTCCGATCCCCTGCGGTATGGGAGGAATCCGAAGAAACTTCCTTCCCATTTACTCCAGTTCGCAGTTAACAGGAAACCGGTGGTTGTTTGGAATGTCACACGACGCTGCAATCTCAACTGTGTTCACTGTTATTCCCACTCCCACGGCAGCGTGGTTTCAGACGATCTGTCAACCGAAGATGCTAAGAGTATGATTAAAGACCTTGCCCTTTTCGGATCGC
>CAYFYU010000191.1:4168-4520 GCA_964347455.1 uncultured Spirochaetota bacterium
GTCCCCAGGTTCCTTTCGAAAGGCATTGGAGGGTCTAAGGAACTGCCAGGAGGCGAATATTAAGGTTGGACTTCGTTTTACCATAAACAGGCGTAATGCCCACGAAATACCGGGTATATTCACGCTTCTGGAAGACCTGGAGATTCCCCGGGTCTGTTTCTATCACCTGGTGTATACGGGGAGGGGAAGTGAACTAATCGAGGAGGACCTCTCCAAAGAGGAAACGCGAAAAACGGTTGATCTCATCATTGATCTGACCCAGGATCTGTTTAACCGAGGACTGAAGAAAGAGGTACTCACCGTTGACAACCATACCGACGGTGTATATCTCTACCTGAGGTTGTTGGATGAG
>CAYFYU010000191.1:4530-5028 GCA_964347455.1 uncultured Spirochaetota bacterium
CTCCTTCACCGGATCCGATACACCGATGAGGCCGACGGCCTCTCCATCCACGGCTACGAACATCACGGTCTCGCCTTCACCGCGCATGCGCTGCGCCATCGAGGCGAGGCCCTCGTATTCGATCCCGAGCGTGCCCAGAAGGTTCTCACCCTCCTGCGCATGAACGGTGGAAATAGCTCCGGCGATGGTATCGGCTGTATATCTTGGGATGGGACGGTCTATGCGGATCAGTTTTGGCGAAATCACCCCTTCGGGAACGTGCGTGCGCGTCCATTCAGCCGAATCTGGGTTGATCCCTCTATATCACTCCTGCAGAAGCTGAAAAATAAAAAACGCTACGTTGGGGGCAGGTGCGGCAAATGCGCATATCTGGACATCTGTGGCGGTAATTTCAGGGCAAGAGCTGAGGCGGTTTATGGGGACATCTGGGCGCAGGAACCTGCCTGCTATCTCACCGATCGTGAGATAGGCATTTAGGAGGAAACCATGGGATTTCCA
>CAYFYU010000192.1:0-4987 GCA_964347455.1 uncultured Spirochaetota bacterium
TACCCCCCTATGGTATAGCTTACCAGAAAAAATTCCGGTTGTCAATAAATTTTTTGTTTCCATCACCTGAAATCAATGATTCACGTGTTTGGAACTCCGAAATATATTGGAGTGTATTAATATGCTGACAATCATATAAACTGCAGCAGCCACAAGCAGCAAAGCAGTCATTAAATAGGGTATATGAATTTTCCATGCAAGTAAAAACCCTCCCAGTGCAGGGCCACTTGCAAGTCCCAAGTTATTAGCAGCATTGAGCCGCCCCAATGCTGCACCTGGACGATTACCGCCGAACCTGGACACCAATGTCGCTAAGATTGGACTAATCAATGCCACGCCAAGCGCAAACAGCGCCACATATAAGAGAATAATAACAAACCTTTGTGCAGTCATTAGCGCCGCCAGTGAAGCTCCCATTAATATAAATCCAGCCGGCAATAAGAATCTGTCTCTTGAACGTCCAATAAGCCAACTGCAGATGAATCCGGGTACCGCAGCCATAACAAATCCACACACCATAAACACGAAGCTCATTTCATACGGTCCTAATTGGATGTCTTGTTTCGCATGAAGGGCAAAAGTTCCTTCAAACGTTGACAGAGCCAGCTGGTTGAGAAAGGCCATTACAAGAAACGGTCGCAATGATTCGAAAATGAACAATCGATTGGGTGGTGCTGGCAAAGTGTTATCAAAGTTGGTCTGTTGTATAGACGACTTCACCAACTGTGAGTTCACAGTTTCAGGCAGCCACCGCATAGCTGCAACTAATGTTAAAATGGAAAGAAGAGCTGCGGCAAAGAAAGGAATTGAAAAACCATCAATGTAGAAGTGACCGAATGGATATTTCAGTTGGCGGCCTAATTGAGGGAGAAATGAACTCAGCGCCGGCCCAACCACTACCCCTAAACTGACGGCACTTCCCATCCATGCCATTCCCCGACCGCGGTCTTTTTCCGATGTGACATCGGCCACATAGGCATTAGCCACCGGCAAAACTGCAGCTGAAAGTATCCCGCCCAGAATCCGTGCAACATACAGAACCACTAGATTCGTCCCCACGCCAAATAAAAACATCGACATTGCATAGCCGCCTATGCCAATCAGGAAAAGCGGGCGACGTCCTAAATGATCCGACCATTTTCCCCACAAAGGTGCAAAAAAAAATTGCATCAATGCGAAAATGCCCGTTAAAATCCCCACCTGAAATGAGGCCTCCGACAATGTTGCACCTTCAGCCAATGCTAAACGTTCGATGTAAAATGCCAAAACTGGCAGGATAATCCCGTTGCCGATCATTACGATAAATAAGCAGAGAAAAAGAATTACGAGATACCTATTCATGCAGAAAAGCTCCTTGATAATTTCCTGAATATTGTTTTAGCCCTGATGAGAAGTTATAAAAAAAAGTGTGTTTCTTCCCCTACGCTCTTCAGTACTCTGGATTTTATTCAGCTGGGGCCGATAACCGCAAAGTGATTTAACCCCGCTATTCACATAATTCTGTTTTAAAGCTTATTGTCGAGTTTCCATAGTATAACCCCTGTAATGTATCAGCTTGCATGTACCGCAACAGGATTACTCGCAGAACCTTAACGTATATCCACGAATGAACCATTCAAGCAGAGACGCCAATCATAAATCCAATTTCGGTAAATGCTTTTATTACCATCGATGCAGGTCATTTAAAATATAGCGATTAATTTTTCTCATTTATTACTAAAATAAACTTATTTGCTTGACTTTTTTAGTGCATAATGAAATATATATAAAAATACTCTACCCCAGTATAGTATATATTCTACTGAGATGTGAAGTACCATTAACAAGACTGATGTAAAAGAATATGAAAAGGTTACACTCCCGATACTCGGGATGCATTGCGCTTCATGCGCTCAGACTATCGAAAAGTCACTGAAAAAGCAGGATGGAGTAGAGGATGCTTCAGTTAATTTTGCGTCAGAAAAGGCGTATGTGAAATATAATCCAAATCTCGTTGACGTTCACCAATTAGCTGAGGTGGTAAGAGGTGCGGGATATGATGTAAAAAGCGATCTGCAGAAGACATTCCTCAAGATAGGCGGGATGAGCTGCGCTTCCTGCGCCCAGAAGATTGAAAAAAATCTCAGTAAAACGAGGGGCGTTTCCGAGGCTTCGGTGAACTTTGCTTCCCAAACGGCAATGGTTCATTTCGATTCCACTCAGGTTGAAGTAGAGGAGCTGGAGACGGTTACTAAAGATTCGGGATACGAGATTGTCAAATCTTCGGGAGAGAAGACCGTAGAATTCAAGGTCATAGGAATGGGGTAGTATCACTGCGCTGGAGTTTTGAAAAAAGCGGTTGAAAAAATGCAAGGCGTTATAGAGGTGGAAACGAACTATCCCAACTCATACGCGCGGGTCTCCTACGACGAAAACAAGCTCAGCACCAGACAGGTTATGAGAGCCATTACCGCCGCTGGATACAAACCGGAGCTCATCGAGGCCGGGGAGGATGCAGCGGACGTTGAAAAAAAAAACCAGGGAAAAGGAAATAGGGCAGTTGAAAAAACAGTTTATATGGGCTGCTATATTTACTCTGCCCATTTTATACGTGGCGATGGTGGAGCTCATAAGCGAGAGCCTTTTACCCGTATTCGTGAGGCCTGAGCTTTTTCCTGTTCGTTTTGCGCTGTTTCAGGCAATTTTCTCCATTCCAGTGATTATTGCCGGCAGAAGATTTTACAGTGTCGGATCCCTTAATCTTTTTCGGGGCTCACCCAATATGGACTCGCTTACTGGACTGGGAACCAGCGCCGCTTATCTCTACAGCTACTTCAGCACCGCACTGGTAGTTCTGAACATGGACCCCGCAGGGAAATACGTGAAGAGTCTCTATTTTGAGACCGCTGCGGTTATCATCACCCTGATATTGCTGGGCAAGTTTTTAGAAGTGCTCACCAAGGGGAAGACATCGGAAGCGATAAAGAAACTGATGGGGCTTGCTCCAAAAACGGCAATCATCGAGGTGGATGGTGTTGAGGAAGAGGTGCCTGTCTCCGAAGTCCAGGTTGGTGACGTGGTGCTTGTTAAACCCGGGGAAAAAATCCCTGTCGACGGCGAGGTGGTTGATGGAAAGACTGCTGTGGATGAATCGATGCTCACCGGCGAGAGTATGCCTGTTGAGAAGTACCCAGGCTTAAAAGTTGCAGGTGCGACCTTGAACAAGACCGGTTCAATCAAATTCAGGGCTGAAAAGGTTGGCAAAGACACCGCCCTTGCACAGATCATAAGGCTGGTTGAAGAGGCTCAGGGATCAAAAGCGCCGATTGCCCGTCTGGCCGACATTGTTGCCGGCTACTTTACCTGGGGTGTGATTGGAACCGCCCTCGTTACAGGGATTGTCTGGGCTCTCACCGGAACCGTTTTTGGGGTTGCGCTTGCCGGCGGACCTCTGGTTTTTACTCTCACAGCAGTTATTGCTGTTCTGATAATCGCCTGCCCCTGCGCACTGGGTCTGGCCACACCAACATCGATAATGGTTGGGACTGGAAGAGGAGCGAAAAACGGCATCCTCATAAAAAATGCCGAAGCTCTGGAGAATTTTCGTAAAACCGATTTCATTGGATTTGATAAAACGGGAACCCTTACACAGGGAAAACCCAGGGTTACCGATATCATTTCCCTCAATGGCCAAAAGGAGGATGAAATACTCCAGATAGCTGCCAGTGAAGAAAAGAAATCAGAGCACCCTCTGGCTGAGGCTATTGTGAATGAGGACGATGACAAAAAGCTGGAGCTCTTAAAAGTAACAAGCTTCAATGCGATCCCCGATCACGGGATTGAAGTCAGTATGAACAATTCAAAAATATTTCTTGGCAACGAGAAATTGATGTATAAAAAAAAGATCGACCTGAATATAGGCCGCGAGGACGCAATTCGCCTGGCCAATGCAGGTAAAACTCCCATGTTTATCGCCAGGGGTAAAAACCTCATAGGGATCATAGCTGTGGCTGATATCCTGAAAGAGAACAGTGAAAAAGCAATAAAAGAGCTGCATAAATTGAAGATCAAGGTGGCCATGGTGGGTGATGGAATCAACGATGCACCGGCCCTGACCCAATCCAATGTTGGGGTTGCCATAGGTGCCGGTACCGATGTTGCTATTGAATCTGCAAAGATAGTGCTGATGAAGAATGATATTCTTGACGTGGTCATGTCGTATAAGCTGAGCGCTGCAACCTTGAGGAATATCAAGCAGAATCTCTTCTGGGCTTTTGGCTACAATATGACAGGGATACCCATTGCGGCGGGAGTGCTCTACCCATTCTTTGGCTTTCTCCTCAATCCCGCAATCGCTGCAGCTGCAATGGCACTTTCGTCCATTTCCGTGCTTAGCAACGCTTTAAGGTTGAAAAGAATGAAACTGGAAAAGAGGTTATGATTGAGTTCTGTATACGCAAGATCAATTCAGCGATTGATTGTCAGGATTCGTATGTCCAATTAAAGGCAATATTCGATGGAATGAAGGCTATCGGAAATGAAATCCCGTTTTTTCAGGAGAGTATGAACTAACTCGGCACAGAGAGAGAGGGGGTGAGAATTATGAAGCGGTATATGATTCCTCGCGTGGCCCACTGTAATGAAGGTCACTAAGGCCTGTCCTGGGCAAGACGCAAAACTGCCCAACATAATCTGAATCCTCCATTTCTTCTCCACCACCTAAAAGTTTCCTCCGCGCAATGTTACAGCCATGGTTGTCATTTGTAAAAAATTGAAGCCGAACACTTTTGTTAGTACTATTCAGCTTAACTCAATGGGGAGGATGAAAATAATGACAAAAATCTATTACGAAAAGGATGCAGACCTGTCCCGTCTAAAGGGAAAGACCCTCGCAATAATAGAATACGTAAGCCAGGGACACACCCGGGCCCAGAATCTCAGGGAAAGCGGTTTAAGTTTCAAGGATCATTTTTTCCATCATACACGACTTCTACAGCGAAACAGGAAA
>CAYFYU010000193.1:0-2009 GCA_964347455.1 uncultured Spirochaetota bacterium
TAACAACGCCATCCTGAAAAATGTCTCTTCTTAGATTGTGAGATTGCACTTCAACATTTGAGAGAGAAATTGTAACTCCGGGAGTTCTTATTATGACTTCTGGGATTATCACCTTGCCCCCATTTTCTCTTCTCCTCCCAACCTCTTCTCTGAAAACGGTATATATGGTGTTCAGGGATTTCTTGCTGGACCTGAAGAGCATTATGTACATTCGATCCTTATAGGGAAAATAATCCATCCTGAAATTATTATTTTCACTCCATCCACCGTGATAGTAGGCTTTGTACCACCAGTTTTTCTGACCGTTGATCGTGTCAATAATATAGGTGTTCATCCTCTCATCAAAATGGTACTTCATGTCAATTTCACCACTCACGTCGAGATACGCGAGAACATCGAATACGGAGAAATGACCGGTCCTGAAAATGTCCTTTCTTAAGGTTTGAACCTTTCCGGGATCGAAATTGAATTTCCCAACACCTTTTATAAAAACCTCACCAGGAAGTGCAAGCTCTGTTTTCTGAATTGTGCCAATCACTGTGCTATCTCCCATTACCTTTCTGCTATTGTCAAGCCCACCCCTATTCGGAACCATATCTGAGCAACTGATAAGTGTAAAACAGACAGCTGCATTCAATAGCACAAACATCAGTGTTCGCATAGTGACAACTCCCAATTGAGCTACCTCTTTTTTTTCCAATACTGACATGTTACCGTTACTATCCACTTCCAGTGGAGGACGATATGCAGCAGTATGAAACTTGCCAGAGTAACACCACCCCATTCATGAACAAGTGTAATTTGATTACTTGGAAGGTATATTCTGTATCGTGCCAGGAATCGGAGCAGCAACGGAAATTTTCCTATTCCGGTAAGAAAAACAACTGAAAATGCAGTGAGCAATCCCAAATTCACAATGTAGTTCAGTGTCGTTCGTTTCACTATCCCTCCCCCAATACCGCAGATCGCAATTCCGTGCCTATGTTAAAATTTAATCTCTTTCGCGGTCACCGAAAAAGGAAAAGGGTGATGTTGACAAATACTGGATCGGAATTAACGTTACTGGTATACCTTACTATTGCAGGAGCAAGAAAATGAATAAGGATATGCTATTCCGAATTGCCCTTATTGTTATTATCCTGTTCGTTTCGGGTCTGGCCTTTTCCGAAACTGGGGTAGCAATTCTAAAAGGGACAGCGCCCGATTCATCAATTTCGGGTATTATCACATTCGAAGATACCCCTGAAGGGCTCAGGATAATAGCCAAATTGTCAAACGTTCCCCCAGGCAAGCATGGATTTCATATACATGAGTTCGGAAGAATAACGAATGGCGGTAATGATGCCGGAGGTCACTTCAATCCAGAGGGCAATTCTCATGGATACTTGCCTGCCGATGGCATTAGAAATGCCCATGCCGGCGATCTTGGTAACATCGTTGTCGGCCTTGACGGCAGGGGAACACTCGAGCTTGTTGTACGTGGATTGACCCTATCAGGCGGTAATTACAGTGTGGGTGGGCGGGCTGTTATACTTCATGAAAAGGAGGATGATCTCGGACAGCCCGTCGGTAACGCCGGTTCCAGAATTGGAGTTGGTACGATTATTATTTCCGGTAAATAAACTCTTTTCGATTAACAAGTAGTGAGAAATAAATTATCATCCCTAATCAAATGAAAAACTCTAGCGTGTATTCCCGATTCACACCACTTGTTCTTAGATTTATTGTGCCATCCATACTTATTATTGTAATTGCTGGTTTCTGTGATAACGAGGCCTACGGATCAAATTCATCTTATGGATTTACCTACCATCGCGCCGATGGCAACCGCTTCTTACAGGGCAAGGGTATGTTACCCGATGTTCCCTTCCATGACATACGGCTTCAGGGAAAACCTGTATGGATTGTCGCGCTTCCTTTTCTTGAAGGAAGCGTCTGGGCTGTTGTTTTGGAGAATGGGCAGGTGAGAGGATTCCACGTAAGGGGAGAAAAGATCATTCCCTATCGGG
>CAYFYU010000193.1:2019-4924 GCA_964347455.1 uncultured Spirochaetota bacterium
AAGACCGGTAAAACTACCCCCGGAAATGCCTCCGCTCCTCACCATACAAAATGGAGATATACGCATTCTCTCTCTGTCGATCCCGGGTCGATCTCTTCTCACTCATCCTGTAATTCTGCAGCGTACCGGTCGAACAGCCCTCATATACAGAGACGGACGCCTTGTCCTGAAAAATGGCCTCACAATCACTCTTGATATCAATGCCCTGCCCGATGCTCGAATCATCTATGATGAAAACGATAGAATGCTGATTCTGACAGGGAGAAGTGACCGATACAAACATGGCGCTCTTGGTGATTCTATAGAGGCGAAATCAGTCACACTTATCCAAACTCACCCGACTGTCCTCATTGAAAAGATAGTTATTCTTGAAGACGAAAATATATTCGAAGGAATCGCGCCTATATGGAGTGATATAGACGGTGATGGAAGTCGCGAAATAGTTCTTACCATTAGCGATGCTCAAAGAGGTGCACGATTTGCAGTTTTCGATGAAGATGGAGAGCTTATCGCCACCTCCGCTGCAGTTGGTCAGGGATACCGCTGGCGCCATCAAATTGCCGTTGCATCCTTCGGACCGGACGGGGGTATCGAGCTCGCTGGGGTTCTAACTCCCCATATTGGCGGTGTGGTGGAGTTTTACCGACTGCACGATGGAAAGCTTGTCCCTACCGCCAAGGTAACCGGATACGCTTCTCACCTACTTGGCTCTCGAAACCTCGACATGGCCCTTGCGGCTGATTTCGACGGTGATGGGAAAATCGAATTACTCGTTCCCCTTTCTTCACAGGATAAACTCGGTGCAGTACGTCGTGACATTAATGGAGCCCATACTGCGTGGACTATTCCTGTTGGGGGAAAGATAAGTACGAATCTCGCCGCAGTTGTATTTCAGGACGGCGTTATAGGTGTTGGTATTGGAAGAGAGGACGGTTTCTTACGACTCTGGATCCCAGAAGTACTGTCCCCATAGAGCCTCATCAACACTCATTCCGGCAAATCTCATAACCAGAAAACTATTATTACTGTGCTTTAAACTTGGAAAAATGATTATATTATTGATAAGGTTACAATATTGCAACGATAACGGATAGGGAGACTGTGTGTGAAAAAATGGTTGCTGGTGTTCATTACTGTACTTTTAGTTGTCTCCACTTCTATTGCAGAGGAACGGCTTGAGCTTGCACCTGATATGAGTGATAGAGAGATCAAGTGGATGCACCCCAAAAATATCGATCCTTCACAGCTTCCTCTCGATACAATAGATGAGCTTCGCGCTACTGGATCTCCACAGGGTATAGACATTAATTCATGGAGGCTTGAGATCGAGGGTAAAATGGTTTCAAACCCGGTCGCTCTACGCTATGAAGAGCTCATGAGTATGCCCATGGTGAAAAAGAAAGTTATATTGATATGCCCAGGGGTGTTCGTCAACTACGCTGAATGGGAGGGGGTCTTATTGAATGACGTCTTACGAAAGGCAGGGATTACGGATAATTTTCGAAAAATATCTTTTCAAGCTAAAGATGGTTACAATAGGGTATTTTCACGCGAAGAGCTAAATAAACTCTTTCTCATGTTAGCGGTAAAGGTAAATGGTGAGCCTCTTCCCGATGCACATGGTTTCCCTGTACGGTTGGTCGCAGGGGATGTTTACGGTGGGCGTTGGGTAAAATGGATCACGAAAATCGAAGTACGCTGAAATAAATCCCCAGCACACAACAGAAAAATCTATATATTCCACTTTGACTGCTACATCCTCAAATCCCAGGCAAGCAGGAGTCTCAAAGAGAGAAATGAAAAAACCCCAAACACACCCACACCGATCATAATAAAAAGTACGTCTAATAACTTCTTCTTAACATTCTTTCGCATGAGAACGATCCGTAAACTGAGGAGTGTATGAGTTAAAAAGAGGAAGAGAAAAACAATATTCAGGTATACTTTGTGAAGGAGATCTGCCAGTCCTTGAGGGATGAACTGGAAATTCCCGGTCAACCTGTATCCAAATAACAGTATGGATACGACAACTGCTATTAGGACATAGGCAAGGTATCGATTAAACCTAATGAGAAATTTATCTATCGCCGACAAAGGATTGGCTCCTCTTCGGGATACACAAACCATAACCCGGCGAATTAAGATAGTCAATACTCGGGTACCATCTTATCTACAGGTATCCCTTTTTATGGGCAAGCTCTGCATTGAGAACAGATCCTGGCGCCGCTCCCCTTCTTGTGTTATGGGAAATGAGCATGAACCGCACCCAGTTGTCGATGACCCGTACTCTGCCGACACTCACGGCCATGCCCCACGCCCGAGCCTGAGGCGCACCTGCATCAGCGTCATATCGATGTTGCGGTCTATCTGGTTCCCTCCTGTAGATAATTGCTTTTTCTGGAGCTGTGGGGAGGTCCTTCACAATTTTGGGGGAATCAAACTGTTCAAAGAGATCGATGACTTCTTCGGGAGATACGGATTTTTCAACCTCAACTTCGACCGCTTCGAAATGTCCATCAATAGCTGGTATCCTCACACAGCTCGCATGGAGCTCGAAAGAGGCATCTCTAACAGTCTTTGCAGACGGGTCATAGACACCCAGGATTTTTTTGGATTCCCGTTGCATCTTCTCTTCCTCCCCGCCTATATAAGGAATGATATTACCCATAATATCGAGTGACGGAACACCTGGATAACCCGCTCCTGAGACGGCCTGATAGGTAGCCACGAAGACTCGCCGAATGCCGAGCGGTTCCACGACCTTTAAGGGTAAAACCAGACCGGTTGTACTGCAATTGGCATTGGTAACGATATAGCCGCGTTTGCCCTCTATCATATCAATTGTCTCAGGATTCACCTCTGGCACGAGCAAAGGAAATTCGGAATCCATCCTGTGAGAAGCCGT
>CAYFYU010000194.1:0-4805 GCA_964347455.1 uncultured Spirochaetota bacterium
TAGGAGGTAAAGCTATCTTACCAATTTTTAATTCCCCACAGAAATCGAGCTGATACTAATTAACACAATGCGTAATATTAAATTGATCATCAACGACTAATTAGCTTATGTTATATGATTAACAGTATCAAAAAAAATGTGAATATAACAAAACCAAATAACAAAATGAAGGAGGATGGTGCGATGAAAAAGTCGATTGTATTACTCATTATTATTGGTGTAGCCGTTTCGATGGTTCTCTTTGCCTCTGGAAAAAAGGAAGAACTTGCTCCTGTGGAAGAGGAGCCCATGGTCGAAGTGGAAGAGGCGGATGAAGTTGATCAATGGATAATAGATGGACGAAAAGGTCTTGAAAAGTATAGAGGCACAATTGTATTTCAGGGTCCGCAGGGTCAGGACCCTTCATGGGACACCGAGTTAGTGTTAACAAATGCTGAGGTGCGTGAGATCAGGGCGGGTAATTATACCGCTGCAATAAGCTGGCATGGCCAACAGGGAGAGTATACTGATGCTCTCGGTGGCGGAATTCGAGACGGATTAGAACATCTTGGGATAGAGCTTGTTGCAGAAGCGAGCGCAGATTTTGATCCTGCAAAACAAAAAACCGATGTTGAGAGCATGATGGCGCGTAAACCTGATGTTATAATCACTCTGCCAACCGATAGCGTCACCTCGGTCGCGACCTTCAGACCTGTGGTCGATGCCGGAACAAAACTCGTGCTTATCTCAAATCAACCAGATGGATATGTACACAGAAAGGATTTTGTGGGAATCACTACCTCTATGCCCTACGATCAGGGGAAATTCATGGCCGATGCCGTTGCTGCGGCAACACGAACGAAGAAGGTGGGTATCATTTTCTTTGATGCCGATTTCTGGATCGTAAATTTCATCGATGATGTGGTAAGAGATACCATTCGTGAAAATTATCCGGATATTGAGATTACAGTAGAGGAAGGTTTTGCAAATCCAGCAACTGATATTGAAAACGCAGCGAATGCAATTATTCAGCGGTTTCCTCAGGTTGATACCCTATACGTCTCATTTGGTGCTCTTCCGGCAGCCCTCGCCTGCGAAAATGCGAATAGAAACGATATTAAGGTAATTTCCCAGGGCCTCGATAAGCCGTACATGCAAAACATGTTGTCCGGTGGCAATATATATGCCATTATAACTGACTCTACCTACAATATCGGTGTAAATGCAGCCATACTTGCCGGTTACGGAATCCTCGGTAAACCAGCTCCTGAATACACGATTTCACCCAGTGCCACGATAACGAGGGATAATCTTCGGGAGATGTGGAAGTTGGCCTTTAGGATAGTCCCTTTCCCGAAAGAGCTCGAAGAATTGATGTAACAGGTTAAAACACAGCGGTTCATGTGTAACGTACAGATAGGATAGAGGATTACTTGCTTCAGCGCTTAGAGGGAAAAATGACACTATTTAAATTTTTCCCCTATCCTATCTTTTATTATAACTGGACCGAATCATACCACATGGTTGCACTTTAGTAAGCTCATAAATTGGTGAAAACCAGAAGGCCGGTATGGATTGATTAATCAGTTTAGTGCATGGAGGGACGGGTTTTGAAGAATGAATACATTCTCGAAATGAAGAACATACACAAGGCATTCGGTGGGTTGAAAGCCCTGACAGACGTTTCGCTCAGTCTCAAGCATGGAGAAATCATTGGATTGGTCGGAGATAATGCTGCGGGAAAGTCAACGCTCATGAAGATCATATCAGGAGCTTACCATGCTGATTCTGGAATAATATATTTCGATGGTGAAGAGGTGCATATCGCCAATCCGCGAGTGTCGAGACAGCTTGGTATAGAGATGGTGTATCAGGATCTTGAATTATGTCAAAATCTGGATGTTCCCGCAAATCTCTACCTTGGGAGAGAAGTATACAGCGAGACCTTTTTCAAATTCCTCAAAAAACGAATTATGGAGAATGACGCCATAAAAATACTGCGTCGTCTCAAGATTGATATTAGAAATCCGCGAGTGAAGGTCAACAAACTTTCCGGCGGTCAGCAACAGGCGGTTGCTATAGGGAGGGCTGTGAGTTTTAATCCAAAGATCGTATTGATGGATGAACCGACAGCAAACCTCGCTGTTGTTGAAATAGAAAAAGTGCTGGATCTTACGATGCGGCTAAAAGAACATGGAATATCGATTATATTCGTCAGCCACAGGCTCGATGATGTATTTCGTGTATCGGATCGAATTTGTGTTTTGAAACATGGCTATATGGCAGTGGTAAAGGAAAAAGTAAAGACCAACAAGGAAGAAATAATAAAGGCGATGTTCATGGAAGTTGAGGAGCAACAGAAGGTGAAGGGATAAGGGAATGGACGAGAGCTCAGACTTCGAGAGCGGACAGCTCGAAGCATCCAAATTCAAGATCAAGGATTATGCGATCTATTTTATAATGCTCGGGATTTTTATAGTATTTGCTATTTTCCTGAGAGAGAGGGGATTTTTATCTATCGTTAATGTCATGAATATTTTCAGACAAACGGCAATCATCTCCATCATGGCAGTTGGATTTACCTTTATGCTGGCCAGTGCTGAGTTTGACCTCTCCATCGGTTCGACTGTTGCTCTGTCTGCTCTTGTCGGAGCACTTACGTTGCAGAAATTTGGAATAATCATGGCAGTGGTTGCTGCATGTGGAGTTGGAGCCGCGATAGGTTTTGTAAACGGATTCTTTGTTGTAAAGGCAAAGATGCCCTCATTTTTAGCTACGATCGCCATGTTGGGGATCATACATGGTTTAGCTCGTTGGATAACCCATCTCCAGGCTGTTCCCGTTTTAAATGATACCTTTACATATATTTTTGGCGGGGGGAACATTGGGCCCATTCCTACTCTCTTCGTATGGACTGCTGTCGTCATGGTATTAGGGCAAATTGCCATGGTGAAAACACTTTTTGGACGTAAAGTTCTTGCAACCGGAGGAAATGTTGTAGCTGCAGGTTTAGCTGGAATAAATACTGACAAAGTAAAATGGCTCCTATTCATTACGATGGGCATGATCGCCTCATTGGCCGGTTTGCTCTATACAGGGAGGCTTCATGCAGCACGATATACCTATGGTGAACAGGACCTGTTTACAATAGTGGCAGCTGTTGTCATTGGGGGCAATAGTATATATGGCGGGACAGGAACGATCATTGGTTCGGTGGTGGGTTCACTTATTCTGGGTATGGTTAATAATGGGCTCATCCTATTCGGATTCAGCGTTGATCAGCAGGTGATATTTCGTGGTGTCATGATCCTTGTAGCGGTTGCGCTCAGCCCGACAAGTCCAAAAGAATAATTGAAAGTCTGGTTGAGACCAGAATGTGTTCTGCAAGGACCGCTTCTGCACAATACGTAAGGTTATACAATCCTGGTATAACGAAATGATACACAGAACGAGTTCGGCTCCTAAGAGGAAATATTTTTAAAACGTGGTGGTGGATGATGAAAATAATAGATATTACTGGACCGATACGGGAAGGCATGTGGGATTTTGGTTTTCCTGGAGGACAGTTCAAATTAAAGCATCTGAACTACGATTTTCTTGGCGAAGAGTATTTCCACGAAGGATTCGAAGGGATGGTAGGCAGTACAGGGACTTTTATTGAGACAGGGGCGACCTCCCTCGGTTATGAACGGTCGATTTCAACCGCTACAATTTCACTGGAAAAATTAGTCAATGTCGATGCCTATGTACTACAGACGCCCTTCGACACGTTAGGGGAGCAGGATGGCAGAAAATATGTGTCTCTAGAGGATATTACCGGTGCAGAGAGGGAGAGCATTCCCTCCGGAGCAGCAATTATTGTGAGCACGGGTTATGGACGTCGCTGGTTCAGCAAAGATTATCTTGAAAAATCTCCATTTTTCAAGAAAGATGCGGTGTATTACCTGCTTGACAAAAAACCAGTCCTTCTATCCAGTGATTTTCCAGCCTGGGAAAATACCGTTAATCCGGAACTCTTTTTGGAACGGATGTATGATTCAGGCGTATGTGTACTCGTTAGCGTTATAAATGTTGAAAAGGTAAAGAAGTTTAAGGTAAAACTGATCGCACTACCTATAAAAATCGAAAATGTGTGTATGTGTCCTGCACGTGCTGTTTTAATTGAAGAGGATTAGAAATTTAGATATAAGAGGAGGTGTGCTGTGAGTGAAAAATCCTACCGTCGGGTCAAATGGGGGCTTATAGGCGCTGGAGACTTCGGTCTCATTTACGCACAGATTATGAAAAAACTCCCAAACATCGATCTCGTTTCCGTGTTTTCGCGGACTGAAAAAAATGCACGAAAGGCTGCAGACACATTTGGTATTAAAAAATGGTATACAGACGTCAACGAACTGCTCGTAAGCGATGGCGTTGAGGCTGTTGCGGTTGTAACAGATGAGCATCATCATTACGAGCCGGTTATGGCTGCACTCAAGGCAGACAAACACGTCATAGTGGAAAAACCGATTGCTCCATCCCTGAAAGAAGCGGATGAGATGATAGCGCAGAGCAAGAAAACGGATAGGGTTTTTGCAGTTGCACATATTCTTCCCTTTCATACACAGTATGCAATGGCGAAGGCAGAAATTGACAAAGGCAGTGTCGGTGAAATAGTTGCAATGTATGCGAGGAGAAACGCCGCCTCATTTTGGGGTGAGAAGTTGCAGGATCATTCATCAGCTATCTATGATGAGATGATCCACGATATGGAATGCATGCTCTGGTATACGGGATGGAAAGTGAAAAAGGTCTATGCTCAGACAAAGAATGTGAGGGGGATGAAA
>CAYFYU010000195.1:0-1006 GCA_964347455.1 uncultured Spirochaetota bacterium
TTTAAGATCTTCAATAATCTTAAGAAAAGATCAAAAAGGGTAAAATGTGTGAATGTGAAATTAAAGATTCTCATTTCACTTAGTCTGAGTAAATCGAGCTAATTATTTTAGCCGGTTCTTAATCGGGTCTTAAAATATGTTTTTTCTACATCTCGAAATTGCGTGCTGATGAGCCATTTATAGGTTTTGGAAAGTCCTTCTTCTAATGGGGTAGATGGAATCCATTTTAGATTTTTCCGGATCTTTTCGATGTTCAAAACCCTTCTGCGCAGGTTGTCGATATCTCGTCTGTCAATGTAAATCGGTTGAAGGGATTTCCCGGAGAGCTCTATGATCAAGTTGGCCAAATGCCTCACACTCGTTTCTTTACCGGTGCCCACATTCAGTATTTCACCAACAACCCTGGGGGATAAGGCTGCAAGCAAGGTTGCTTCAACTACGTCATCTACAAAGGTGAAATCTCGGGTTTGTTCGCCATCTCCATGGATTTGGGGCGGACTGTTATTGAGCACAGAAGTAAAAAATTTGGAGACGACACCACAGTAAGGGTTCAACGGCGACTGGTTGATTCCATAAACATTAGAGTACCTCAGTATGGTAACCGGGACATCATAAGATTCACAGAAGGCCATGCAATAGTTTTCCGCTGAAAGTTTACTTGCCGCATAAGGATTCAGAATGTTGACCCGGTCATCCTCATTGATTGGAAGATAACGAGGGTTGCCATAAACGGAAGCTGACGACGCATACACAATTCTTTCATTTCTATGTTTTTTGGCTGCAATCAAAATGTTCAGCATTCCGCCCGCATTCACGTTGAAATCCTCTCGAGGTTTTTTCGTTGCGACAATGATATTTCTTGCTGCTAAATTAAAAACTATTTCTGAATTCCTTGTGAGATCTTCAACAAGGTCAATATCCGTTACCGAACCTTTGACGAAAGTTGTATTCTGAAGACCATCAAGGAAAGAGTAATCACCTGTAAAAAGATCATCCAAGACGGTCA
>CAYFYU010000195.1:1056-1316 GCA_964347455.1 uncultured Spirochaetota bacterium
CTCGGATAGTTTTGTCACGAGATTAGAGCCAACGAACCCAGCTCCCCCGGCAACCAAAATCTTTCTACCCTTGAATCTCATGCTAGCACCTCCGTGAAATCGCTTTCAGTCTTCAACCTGCGTTCAGCCCAAACACCCAGGGTCGGTGATCAAATGCGAAAATGCCCAAGCTTTTCGGCCAACATATTTGACGTGCCAAAATGATTGATAACGAACGGAAATACGAAGTCTTGGACGGTGTCTGTAGAGGTAACAGGGCA
>CAYFYU010000195.1:1326-4802 GCA_964347455.1 uncultured Spirochaetota bacterium
GTATCTACCAAAATACGTAATTTGGTCTTCTAAAACGATTTTATTAAAGGAAGGACCAAGTTTGTGAAGGAATAAAAGCTATTGACATTTATCAACGTGCACCACGGCCTGACAAGACAACGTGGAGAGTCCTGAACAGGATATCTATGTCCAGAAGCAAAGAGTTCTTTTTTAGATATCGAAGATCGAGCCTATAAACGTCCTCGTACTCTGTACCGGACCGCCCGAAAACCTGTCCCAGACCAGTAACCCCAGGCTTTACATCTAAACGGTGGCCCTGCCACGGACTATACTGCACTACTTCATAAACAGGATGAGGCCTTGGTCCGACGAGGGTCATATCGCCTTTTATCACGTTGATAAGCTGAGGAAGTTCGTCGATGCTGGTCCTTCTCAGAAATCTGCCAATTCTCGTTATCCTCTTGTCTTCAGTGAGTTTGTAGCTCGTTTCGCCGCGGCGTCCATCACGAGATAGTCCGACTCTACCATTCATTAGATTTTCAACATGATTTTTGTGAATTTCTTCATCCGAATTATGGTACATGGATCTAAATTTCAAAAACGTAAAAAGCTTCCCACCCATACCTACTCTGGTTTGTCTATAAAAAACCGGACCAGGTGATTCGAGCTTAATCAACACGGCACATAGCAGGAAAAGAGGAGATGACATTATCAGGCCTATGAGGGAGACAATGATATCGAAGCAACGCTTCATCAGTTCTTCATATTTCTTGAAACCATTCTGAATTATAGAATTTTGGTTCAGAGGTGTTGTCGAGAAATCCATTTGTGGAGAGTTTTGAGTTGATTTGTGTTTCGGTATTTTCGAATCCTCTTCCTCTCTTTCATCATTAAGACTTGTTTCAAGGTACCGAGTGTTTGGAAAAGTATATATTTCAAAGGAGGCTTCTTCAGCAGATTTGACCAGCTCAAGATTCATTGTTTGTATTCTCGAAAAAAGTCTATCTACTAATACTAAGGCATCCCCACGTTTGCTGTCTGGTAGTAAGATGGCAATTGTTCTTCCATCCCAC
This sequence comes from uncultured Spirochaetota bacterium, assembly GCA_964347455.1. Classification (GTDB taxonomy): domain Bacteria; phylum Spirochaetota; class B62-G9; order B62-G9; family DRHN01; genus JAGLSF01. Next base: position 2,361 of record CAYFYU010000195.1, read on the forward strand.
CAACCCTTAATATCTGTCTCTCTCGCATCTTGATCTACAAATTCAACTATCTTCTGGATAGCTCTCTTCTTATTTTTAGAACCAGCAGCAAAAAGCTTGAAAGGACTGAAAAAAACTACCGAAAAAGGAGAGCCTGTTCGATAGGTCCTGAATCTTTCCTCTTTGATTCTCTGCTGAAAAAACGCTCTAGGGTAAAACATGTCTCTGAATTCCTGATTCGATAAATTCAACTCATCAATTGAATTGGATTGTTCATCCCGAAATGCAATGGGATGATGTCATATGCACGGCTAGTTTATGTTTGATTGACTGATTATAGTTATTCGAGGTGGGTTGGGACCTAAGCGGCGTGTTGAAAGGTGAAGCCTTTTCCTATTTTTGGTAGTCGTGGTACTTGTAATAGTGATCAGAAGTTTCAAATTCAGCACAGTTGAGAACTACCCCGAGGATTTTCTCTCGATTGATGGTATTCAGTTCCCTCCGTACCACGTCTCTTCTTGTCTTGTCTGCCATGATCACAGCAATGATACCGTCAACCATCTGACTGAGAACGCTTGCCTCCGCTGTGGAAACGATGGGTGTTGAATCGATGAGGATATATGAACCGCTATGTCTTTTTCTTAAAGTTTGAACTAAGTTCCTCATTCTGATGGAAGAGATTAATTCAGCGGGATTCGGAGGATCGGACCCGGCGGGGAGAATGGTCAGGCCTTTGACTTCAGTGTTAATTAATATCTGTTGGATGTCTGCCCTGCCAGCCAAGATATCCGAGAGTCCCAACGTATTGCGCAACCCCAACAGGGAGCTAAGGCTTTTCTTCCGCAAATCAGCATCGACTAGAATAACGGAGTCGTCCAAACCTTTCGCTATCGTAGCAGACAAATTTATGGCCACTTTTGTCTTCCCCTCCCCAGACATGCAGCTAGTAATAAGCACTGAACGCATTGAGGAAGCCAAACTATGAGTGGTAACGATGCTTCTCAGTTTTCGAAACTCCTCCGCCATGATTGAATCCGGCTTTGCAACAAACTTCCCAATGTCAACACGAATAATCCTTTTAGGCCTGGCATTCAATGAAGGTATTTTTTGATGAGTCTCCCTCTCTCGGTGCACAGGTTGTAATTCTGGCACAGGTTGAGATGGTATTGCCTCTTTTTTACGGACTGCCTGTTCCCGCTGGGCCTTCACGATGGCATCATAGATTTTGGACATGAACTCCTCTGATTAAGTTTATTGGTCGAATGGGTTAAATTGGTTTGATTTGTTCAAATACCCTAGAAAATAGTTCAAAATGTTTGCTTGCTTTGCTGATTAGATCATTCACCTGTCTTCGAACGAAATTTATAAGTTTCACCTTCTTCTCGGGTGCCAAGGTCTATTTTTCTTTGGGAAGGGTGGCAAGAACCGGGAGGCCGAGAAACTGACTAACATCCTCACGGGTTCGGAAAATGGGGTTAATGAATTCAATCGAGAAGGCAATGGCTATTCCGCTAAGGAGGCCCAAGAAACCCCCGATCAGGACGTTCAACCTTTTTTTGGGCTTAATTGGTTTTAGGGGAGGTATTGCAGATTCAATGATGCTGACATTGCCAATCTTCTGTCTATTCATGTTCTCTGATATTTTTGCCTCTTCGAACTTGGTGAGGTACAGTTTATAGTTAGCCTCATTAATTCCGACCTGCCTTTCAAGCTCCTTCATCTGCTTTTCAAATCCATCGAGGCTCTTTAGCTGGTCCTGGTAGGAGGCTATCTGGAGTTTTTGGTTTTTTCTCTTGGCTTTCAGGGCTTTAAGCTGGGCCTTTGCCTTCAGCAAGTCACTCTCCAGGCCTTGCCGTATTGGGCTTTTTCCTGAAACAACAACCACCTGTTCTTTCTTTTCCTCCTCAGCGATCATCTTCTTAACCCGCGTGATTTCTTCTCTTAACCCCTGGAGTTCCAGATCGACCAGCTTTGTTTTGAGGGCGGCAAGCGTTTCTGACTGCTTATTTACTGTTTCCTGGAGCTGGACGTTCTGGTCCAGGTTCGAAAGCTGAACCTCAAGAGAGGATATCATTTCCCCGTTTTCAAAGATCTCATTTTCTGTCTGGTTTATTTGAGATCCGATTTCAGAAAGGCTTCCCAGAAGGATTGATTTTTGTTGAGGAAGCGAGGTGATGGAGTTACGATGCTTAAAAACTTCGAGGTCCTTTTCAGATTCCCTCAGTTTTCTCTCCCATTTTTGGGCCTGGTCCTTGAGAAGGTTGTAAGTCTCAGGATCGGTATGAACCTTTACGTGGTGGGTCAAATAGAGTTCCACGAGTGTATTGACCACCCTGGCGGCAATCCCGGGGTCGGGCCAATCAAAGGTGACCATAATAACATTGCTCCTAGGGACGGCAGAAACTCTGAGGTTATCTTCTACAGATTCATAGACTTTATCGATGGAGGGAATTTTACCTCTTT
>CAYFYU010000196.1:0-3977 GCA_964347455.1 uncultured Spirochaetota bacterium
TTTGAAAAATTGAGGGAGAAGGATACAGATGTATTAAAAGAATACCTGCGACATTACTTTAACTGTGATTTGATCTCCGCAGGTTTGAGACAGGACGATTACGAAAAGGTCATCGACAACAAGCTGCCCCTCATGGAGCGGTGGAACCTTGTGGAACCCTTCTGGGATGCTGCGCGAAATACGGGATACGGGCGTTCCCTGGATATTTCGGTAAAGGCGATATACGGCATAGAAAGGATAGGTAGAGAAACAATTGAGGAATTAAATCAGAAATTTTTAGGCTCCCTCAAGCCCGGTCATTTCAAAACGGTGTTAAAGGACAAATCAAAGGTAACGGTGAGCCTTCTGCATGACATTCCAATGGAGAATGAGAAAATTATTTTCACCAGTAATTTGGAATGTGACAAGAACTTTTTCAGGAATGTGTACCCGGTCGATAATTTTGTCTTCCCGCAGGTTGGTGAAGATGTACAACGTATTGAGAAGCAATACGGCAGGGCAATATGTAGCTTTGATGACTGGCTCGAGGCATGTGAACTGGAGTTTGACAACGCGCTGAAGCATGGTGCGGTAGCATTAAAAAGCGGCCTTGCGTATCAGAGGTCCATTCGATATGAACGGGTGACGAAAAGTGAGGCAGAACGCGATTTTCATGAAATCTTGAAATTCAAGCACATGGGAACGTATCTCCAGCAGGTATTTACCACGTCGAAAACGTTTCAGGATTACATGATGCATTTTATTTTACATCTCGCTGCTAAGAAAAATCTCACCTTTCAATTTCATACGGGATTACAGGAAGGGAATGGGAATATTATATACAACAGTGATCCCTCCCTGCTATCGAATCTGTTTCTTGAATACCCTGATGTCGATTTTGATCTGTTCCACATGGGGTATCCCTATCAAAACGTAGTATCGGCCCTTGCAAAGAATTTCCCTAATGTTTACATTGACATGTGCTGGGCACACATAATATCTCCAGAAGCCAGTATTAATGCACTCATCGAATGGATAGACTCGGTGCCAGTAAACAAAATAAGTGCATTTGGAGGAGATTATATCTTTGTCGATGGTGTGTACGGCCATCAGTACATGGCACGGGTCAACGTGAGTAAATCTTTAACGAAAAAAGTCATTGATGGTGTTTTTGATATTGATCGTGCAAAGGCGATTTCAGAAATGCTTTTTTTTACAAATCCAAGCAAAATATTCAAGTTAGAGAACAAACTTTGATGCTGAATACTTTTTTCTCGGGATGATATAATAAGAGGGAGGAGGTGGTTGGTCACGGATCATTTAATCTTATTACAAGTTTTATAAAAAACATATTTAGAGGAGGGAACAATAATGTACAGAAAAAGAGAAATTTTTGTTGTGACTCTTGTTTTTTGCTTACTCGTGACCTATGGTACTGGATTTGCCGGAGGTAAGGAAAAGGAAGTTGAACCAGAAATGCCAGCACCTGGGGAGCAAATTGTCTTGAAATTTACAGACTGGCAGGGCGGTAACGAGGGTATCCTCAAGGCGTATAAAGAGCTCATTAAGATATTTGAAGCGGAGAACCCTGGGTTCACAATTGAATATCAACAGTATACTGTTACCACTTACAATGAATTCCTGAAACCTGCCCTTGCTGGTGGCGAGGCACCCGATCTTTTTGCGGTATATCCCGGTACAGACTCTTTTGAGGTTGTGCAGTCCGGCGCGCTTTTGGATCTTAAACCCCTTATTGACGAAGAATGGAAGGGCTGGCTTGGAGCGTCATACGATTTCAAGGGGATAAACATTCAAGGAGGGATATATCTTATTCCACAGGATGTCTGGACAGAATGTATTTGGTACCATAAAGACATGTTGAAGGAAATCGGCTGGGAGCCGAGACATTTTACCGAGTCGTTCAGTGTGGAGGAGTATATTGCGATGGTTGAACCCGCACGTGAGAAAGGCTACGACGTAATGCTTGCTGGATTCATTGAAACCTGGAGTTACTTCGATGCTTTTTTCAATTTTGTTCATCAGCAGCAACCTTCTGAAAAGCCTGATATGGTTGAACAGGCGATGAATGGTGAAATTTCATGGCAGCAGGATATATTCAGAAATGCCATGGAAGTGTTCGTAAGGCTGAACGATGCAGGAGTCTGGCGGAAGGATGCATTGAATATGGATTATCAAGTGCAGGCTTTCGGAAAGTGGCTTGAAAAGGAGTCTATTTTTATGTGGGGTCAGGGTGACTGGTTTGCAGGTTCCATGAAGCCCGAGGACAATAATCCTGACAATCCCAGCATTGGTATTATTCAGTGGCCGCTTGTAAACGATAAATCCGTTACAGCCTTTAACAAGAATTTCGGGACCGATATTGGTGTTTCGTCAACCACGAAGTATCGAGACCAGGCGATTAACTGGATCAGGTTGACGAATAGTCCACGTGCAGCTGAGATATTTATTCAAAACGGTGTGAATCCAGCAGCGGGTGTCGATCCTGCAAATATTCCGAAAACGGATAATCCAGTATTCAATGATTGCATTGAATTGTATAATTCGCCGGGAAGATACAGTGAGGTGTACTATTTCAATCCCGATGCAGTCAAGGCTCTTGGAGATGGAATCGGTAACGTTCTGCTCGGCGTCGATACCATCGATAATGTGCTTGCGCAGCTTGATGAAATTGTAGGCTACAAATAAAAGCACGCTAAATGAAGTTACAATGGCAGGGAAAATTTATCTTTTCCCTGCCACTTCTTGATGTAAATTCGGAAAGTGCACGGAATAGCCAACAGGGGAAAAGGTTTAAGAAATGTTGAACAGAAAAGCTTTATTGGAGGAACACAAAGCCAGGCCGTATGTCTACCTGATACCTTCCCTGATGATTTTTTTTGTTTTTGTACTTTCCCCAATCATTTTCTCGTTGACACTTAGCTACTACGATTTTACAGGATACGACGCAAATCTGTTCAGAGAATACGTAGGATGGAAAAATTACAAAACATTATTCAACGATAGATATTTTTGGATATCTCTTCGAAATACAGTGTATTTCGTGGGTGCGAGTATATCCATACAGGTTTTCATTGCTCTTTTATTAGCAATTATTATTTTTATCGGCCGGTTTCGATTCAGTGTTCTTATACGAACCATAATTTTCTTTCCCGGTGTGCTCGCCCCAGTTTCCGTAAGCCTTGCCTGGAGGAGAATGCTTGAACAGGATGGCGTCATTAATCAGATACTGGGAATAAATTTTTCCTGGCTGTCAAGTGTACAACTTGCAATTTGGTGTGTCATATTCGTAAGCATCTGGCAATGGGTCGGGTACAATTTAGTAATATTCTATGCAGGATTGCAATCAATCGATATTGAAATGCTTGAAGCGGCGGATGTGGACGGTGCAAACTGGATGACGAAGATAAACAGGATAATCATCCCTTCCCTCGTGCCCACCATAATTCTGAATGTCATTTTGAATCTTATCGGAAGCTTCAGAGTATTTGACGTTGTTTATGTCTTAACACGGGGAGGACCTGTTCATAATTCTGAAGTCTTAACGACAATAATGTTTTACTATTCCTTTGCAGCAAACGGTCCAAATAAGATGGGAGTCGGTTCGAGTGTCGCAGTAATTATGTTTGGAGTGGTGATACTTTTTGGCTTTGCCAGAATAATTACCTTGAGGAGAAGGGGATTATAGCTTATGAGGGGTAGACGGAAGACCAGGAAAGGGAAAGTTCAGAGCTATGGCGTGAGTTTGAAAAGAAACCCGATGTTTTTTATCTTCACAAGAGTAATTATTGTAATCACTGTAATCGTCATTCTGTTTCCAATACTTTATATCTTTTCTATCTCTCTCAGAACGAAGGAAACTGTCTATCAGGATACTCTCTATATATTTCCGAAGGCGGTGACCCATAAAAATTATGTAGCTGCCTGGACTTATGCAAAAGAAAGATTGAATGTAACGTTCCTTCAGATGTTTCGAAACA
>CAYFYU010000196.1:3987-4788 GCA_964347455.1 uncultured Spirochaetota bacterium
ACGCTGTCAATAGTATTTGCGGCCCTCGGGTCTTTTAGTTTCAGTCAATACCGGTTTAAGGGAAAGGAACTTGCCTTCACAACTATTATTGCCTCTTATGTAGTACCCGCCCAGGTCCTGCTCATACCACTTTTTTTTGTCATGAGGAGACTAGGGTTGTTGAATAATTATCTGGCGGTCATATTGCCCTATATAGGCTTTTCCATGCCAATAGCCACGCTTATACTTCGTTCTTTTTTTGAACAGATTCCCCACGAGATAAAAGAGGCCGCTATAATTGATGGTGCAAGGGATTTTCAAGTCCTTGTACGCATTGTATTACCTCTATCGGCCCCGGCCCTTGCGTCATGCATAATATTGCTGTTTTTAGAAACATGGAACGAATTTATCTATGCTCTTGTGTTTCTTCAGAATCCCAAAATTCAGACTATCCCTGTTGCCATAGCGAAGATTGCAGGAGGTAAGTATATTGTTCCTATTGGTACGTACGGTGCAGCGATTATGATCACGGTGATTCCAGTACTTGTCGTTTTCATGCTATTTCAGAAGTGGTTTATTGCCGGTATGACCATGGGCGCGATTAAAGGGTAACCTAGATATGCCTTGTTTTCAAATTACTTAGTTAATGAAAATTTCCGGCGCATTTGCTTGGCGAGGAGATACAAGTGATAACAGAGATAAGGGGAAAAGCGTTTTCATTCAATTCGGATATTTCCGTCTTAGCGATACATGAGCTTTCTTTACGAATATTGAACGAGATTGGAGTTCCGATTCATTCTGAAAATGCTTTGGTGTTACTCG
>CAYFYU010000197.1:0-226 GCA_964347455.1 uncultured Spirochaetota bacterium
AATCGATTTCACAGCAGATGTTGTAATGGTGAACGAAAAACCCTGTGCCAAAGTCGGAAGAGAGGTAAGGCCGAATGATCGACTGGAAAAGGTTTAAAAAATTGACAATTTACACATATAAGATTATTGTCTTTCAGAGTTATATTTAAAATTGTTAGGAGGGTTAAAATGGCGGAAGCAAAGATGCCTCATCCGGGGCACGAGGAACATTTATGCTACCTGCAAA
>CAYFYU010000197.1:236-4765 GCA_964347455.1 uncultured Spirochaetota bacterium
TTTTTTGTTGTTATAAGAACATCTCGGAATCCGAAAAGCCACTGTTCCGACCACGTGATAAATCCTTTGTTATCAGTATTTTTTTCATGAGCTTTTGAAAAACTGGGATGATTATAGGAATTTAGTCAAGAATGGTAAGTTTGTCTGTAGAGCATGTGGTAGAGTTGCTGCAAGCGATAATAACCTCTGTGTTCCTGAGGAGCTGTAGATTTTTTGGCACGAGGCTGATAAATTCAACTGGCGAAGAAAAGCCTGCGTATAGATAAAATCTGGTTGATGGGAGGATTCAATGCCAGATCTCTCGACGAAATACATGGGTCTTGAGCTTGAGAATCCACTGATGGTTGCGAGCTGCAGTCTCACGAAGGATCTGAAAGGCATACAGAAGTTGGCAGATTCCGGTGCGGGAGCGGTTGTCCTCAAATCTCTTTTTGAAGAACAGGTTCATAAAGAGATCGTCCAGGATATGACGCAGCACATTGGGGAATCATGGCACTATGAAGCCTACGACTACGTAAACAGGCTCGGCATGGAGTTCGGACCACAAGAAAAATTGAAGGTCATTGAGGAGGCGAAAAAGGCGATTTCAATTCCAGTAATAGCTTCTATAAACTGTGTTTCACCTCACTGGTGGAAAGACTATGCAAAACAGATAGAATCGGCAGGTGCAGATGGGATCGAGTTAAACATTGGCTATATGGTGAGCGACATCAATAAGAATGGCAAAGAAGTGGAAAATCTCTACTATAAAATATTTGAAAGAGTGAAGACTGCAGTTCAAATACCGATTGCCGTGAAACTGGGACCGTACTTTACCTCCCTTGCTCATCTTGCATACGAACTCTGTCGGCGGGGGGCCTCTGCACTGGTTCTCTTTAACCGTTTCTATCAGTTCGATATCGATATTGATCATTCAAAGATAAAGGGAGGAAATCCCCGAAGTCATCCCTTTGAGATGAGCCTTCCCCTTCGGTGGATCGCTCTCCTTGCCTACCGTGTAAATGGCGATCTCTCAGCTTCGACAGGAATTTATTCGGCCGAGCAGGTTATAAAACAGATTCTCGCCGGCGCTCAAACTGTACAGCTCTGTTCGGTGCTCTACGAAAAGGGAGTCGAATATATAGGAAAGATTCGGCAGGAAATTGAGGACTGGATGAATAAGAATGGTATAGATGACCTCAATGCTATCCGAGGAAAACTGAGTTTGAAGGAGAGTGACAAACCCGAGCTCTATACACGTCTGCAATATATCAAAGCCCTTGTCGGTATTGAATGATCGGTGAAAGCCCTACTATATATATTTGCATCTATGAATTTAAGTCTTTCCATGTAGAGCGGATCATCAATTAGAGCATAAGTCGTAGATAATGTTAAACTAAAAAGCAATAAGCTCGGGTAAATCAGGTATGGATTTACCTGATTGAGTACCCAAAGGGGTACGACCTGCTGCAGTGCCGGCGAAAAAAGTTTGCCCTATTAACCAGTAAAGTGAATTATAAAGGAGTAGCATGAGAATGAAGAGCGAAATCAAAGCTGAAACAGTTGAAGAGATACATGATTTCATACTCAGGGGAATTGATCTTGATAAAGAGAGGGCCCAGTTTTCTTCAGATCCGTTCTGGAAGGGATTGAAAGATGTAGGGACGGAGCTCTGGCTCGATACCGGTGATATCGAAGCAGCGGATAAACTGTGGAAAGCTGAGTTTTCAGCTCTTACCACCAACAATACGCTTCTCAACAACGAGGTACAAAAGGGAATATATGATGAGCTCATTAAGAAGGCGGGGGGGATACTATCATATCTTGATATGAAAGATCGCGTTATGGAAATTGCATTCATTTTGAATGCCCGTCATGGACTGAACCTGGTGCAGAAGTTCGGCGGACATGTCAGTGTAGAGCTCCATACCGATAGCTCATACGATATTGAGAGGACAATTTCCTACGCACGAAGATTTCATCGAATATCACCTGAATATTTCATTATAAAAGTCCCGCTTACTCCTGAAGGGCTCATCGCTACCAGAAAAATACGTGAGGAGGGTATTCCCGTTAATTTTACCCTTGGTTTCAGCGCACGGCACAACTATGTTGCATCGATGTATGCCTTCCCCTCCTATGTAAATGTGTTTCTCGGAAGGTTGAACTCCTATGTCGCGGATAATAAACTCGGAGATGGCAACCTCGTCGGTGAAAAAGCAACAATTTCGAGCCAGCGCCATGTAAGCGCAGTATCGAAAGAGACGGGGAACAAGACCCGCCAGATTGCGGCAAGCATGCGGGCTGCGGGACAGGTGCGAGACCTCGCCGGGCTTGACGTTTTCACCATGCCGGTCAAGGTAGCAGAGGCAGCGGAAAAAGAGCTCGGTGGTGAATGGGAATCACGGGTTGGGTATGAGTATTCGGTCGAGTTATTTTCAGATGTCGATGAGAAAAAAATAGCTCTTTCGAAGCTCTGGAATGTGTCCCAGAATGAGAAAGATTTTGTCCGTAGTCTCCTTAATGAAAAGCCATCATCAGGAGAAGAGCTTGTGAGCCGTGCCCATGCTGCGGAGTTACAGGACCTCTTTCCGAAGCTGGATCAGGCTGATTTAAATCAAATAGCAACAGATGGGAAGATACCGGTACACGATAGGTGGAAGAACAGGATTCAGAATGGAGAACTTGCCATCGACACACTCCTCAATCTTGCAGGTCTTGCCTCTTTTACCGCAGACCAGGGAAAGCTTGACGACAGGATCAAAAAGCTTATCTCCTAGATGGAAATATCGTTTTATCCCAATTCGTTAATTGAGTTTTGAATCCTCAAAATATATACGTGCTCCGATTGTAGTCTTTTCTGATAAATTATCTTGTATTTTTTACACCTGTTGAAATAAGGCAAAGTTTTAAGTTTATTCTTTTAAAGAGAATAAATTAGACAGATTCATTGTCCTCTTTTAAAAGGTTTTTTCTAAGAAAAAGCATGATTAAAAACCTGACAGACCCTTGTCGTGGAGCATCTTATTACAGCTGTACCGAAGAGACTGAAGCGATACTGGCGGTAGATTCGATCGTTTCAATATCGGTCTAGAGTAATACTGGTCCCATCCTGAAGGTCGCATGGGTAGATCTTTCCTGGCCGGGAATAACCACAACATCGATCTGCTTTTAAGCCGCCACTCTTTTAAAATGATTTCGAGTTCTGTCAACATTGGCAAGTTACGGTTAATGCCTTGCTGGGGTAGAACCAAATTTTCGTGCGAGTACTGCAGGTCTATTGTAATCTGATGGTTTTTAAAATCAACCTTGCTCCACTGTAACCTAAAGATCTCGCCCCTTCTCAGACCGACAAAGGCTAACAGACCTATGACCGTCCTTGACCTGTCATCGCAGTTATTAAAAAGCTGTTCAATATTTCCATATCCATTTGAAATCTGCCATCAGTTGTTGGGCTGTCAATGGTGAGTATTTCTTCAAGAGGTGATTCTGGAGATCCTGAAGGTCACTAAGTGTCAGAGAACGCAGGAACCGATTGCCAATAGCCGGCATGATGCTGCTGTACAACCTTTGTTTAATACAGTCGAAGGTGAATGGTGATATAAAGGATTTATTCTGAAAGTATTTTTAAACCACAGCTCAACAAACTCGGTAACGTTCGGCCCTTTTTTTGAAGGGACTATTTCTCGATTAAGCTGCCTGAACAGTTGCTGTCGGGTGTTGGTTGCTTCCTCTGCGGTATCAAAACCTTGCGTCCAGTATACTTGGGCATCTTACTTCGTGTGTAAATATAAAAATAAAAGGTGGTCAAGAAGATACTGCTATATTGCCAATGCAGTATGTCATCCAGAGGCTTCGATCTCAGCCAATGGAAATAGGGTTGGATCTCTATATCGAGTGTAGGAAGATTATTCTCAAGGCATTCTCTAATAAAGCCGTTAGATTCTTGTTTCTAACAATTTCCAAAGGAGCTGTAACCCCAAGGAATGGTGATAATTTTTATTGCACGGTCTCTTAATAGAAAGGCTGTATGATGAACATCTACAGACTAATGATAAATTAGTCGCTGGTGAATAATTCATGCGAATTATTCACCAGAATTATCTATAGAATAAAGTTTTTAAAATCGTTACAAGTTTATTAATATGATTCAGATCTCTACCATGATTTTTTACACTTTTTTACATTTAGATCATAATTGAGCAACACTTTAATTGTATTGTAATGGTAACAAAATTATGTAATGGAGGTGGTTACCATGAAAAGAAAATCATTATTTGTAGTGGTGCTCGTTGTTGGTCTTGCATTTAGCTCTGGTATGAGCTTGTTCGCCCACAGGGGAGACGATGGAATCAATGACGATCAGAGCACGGTTTCAGGCACGGTCTCTTTCAAGAGACCCGGTGGGTATTTTCTCCAAACGGATGCTGGGGAGGAGTACAAGCTCGATCTTGGACCGATATGGAGACTCGAGCGTATTGGGTTGGAATTGAAACAGGATGATCGTATAACAGTTACAGGTTTCAAGAATGATGATGGATTCATTCTTG
>CAYFYU010000198.1:0-3204 GCA_964347455.1 uncultured Spirochaetota bacterium
CAGAATCATATTTTTTAACCCACCAATTGTTGTGTGTTCCCAGTGATTTACTTCCAACAATATACACATCGTTGTTTTCGTCCGTAACAACGTCATAAGCAATATCATCCCCGTTGAAACCACCATCAATCGTTTTATTCCAGTTGCTTATGACTTCACTACCACCAGTTGTGTGCTTTTTTATCCACCAATCATCATTTGTCCCGGTATTTTTGGTTCCAACAATATACACGTTATTTTCTTCATCTATTGCGACACCATAGGCGATATCATCATCGTTGTTTTCACCGTCATATGATCTACTCCAGGCTTCAGTTCCATCCGGATTATACTTTATGATCCACCAATCATCGTTTGCCCCATTACTTCTACTGCCAACAACATAGATGTTATCGATTAAGTCCACCACAACGCTGTATGCGATATCATTTTCATCAAATCCCCCATCAAATGATTTGTTCCAGTTAGCTGTAATTTCAGTCCCCCCAGAGTCAAATTTCTTAATCCACCAGTCATCGTTTACCCCATTATTCCTGTTGCCAACTACATAGATATTATCAGCTGAATCTACCGCTACACCATGAGCGACGTCGTTTCCATTCGATCCTCCATCGAATGACTTGTTCCAGTTAGCCGTAATTTCAGTCCCATTTGAGTCAAATTTCTTAATCCACCAATCATTGTTTGCCCCATTATCTCTGCTGCCAACCACGTAAACACTGTTGTGCGAGTCTACCGCAACAGCATGAGCGATGTCTCTCCCGTTAAATCCTCCATCAAACAGCCTGTTCCAGTTAGTGGTATCCTCTATACCATTTTGATCAAACTTGCGGACACTCCAATCATCATTACCTGCATTATTCTGCACACCAACAGCAACAACGTGATTCGTGATGTTTTGTCCCAACCCGTTTGAGTCCTCTTTTCCAGTATTACACTCTGTAATAGCGAACATGGTAAGACAAAAAATCATTACTAGATTTATATTTATCTGTCTGGATCTCTGTATCTTATGACTATTATTGTTCATGCTATCTATGAGTTGTATAAATTAAAAGATTCCAATCTTAAATAACAGCTCTGCTCCAATTCCACTAAGATCCCTATTTTCCAAATCTTCAATTTGATCGACATCAAAGGCAAAACGGTAGGTAGCCCCACCTGCGATTCGAAAATTTTTAATTACATTGAACTCTAGGTAAGCAGCAGGTTCTACAATAAAAAAATTATCTATATTTAAATTATCAAACTCATAGGAAGCTCTCCCAATACCAACTAGTGAATTGGTTGTGATATGGATAGGTGCTTTCGAAAAGAAAATAAATCCCAGTTCGAAACCACCGTACCCCATGTGTAGTCGCCGAGTTGTACCATTCACATCCCTGTTAATACCTTCATGCAAGGCATAGTAGGCACCTCCAAAGGTGAAGGTATGATTTAAAATAAATGCGCCATGTATGCCAGCCATAAAGCCCAGCTTGTCGATTATGGAAATCACTTTGAGTCCTGGGCCAGCATACCCCCCAAACTCAACTCCTTCACCGAGTATTGTTTTGTCTTCAGCTAATAAAAGCGTAGGCATTGACACTACTAAAATAAGAGTGAAAATGTACAGTTTTTTCATTTGGATTTTCCTTATAGGTATTGAGTTGACTTGAATTGCTGATTCCAAACAACATTATATTCCCCTATTATATCACTATATAGTGAAATTTTGTAATAGATGCATTATTCTAGGAATAATTAAATGATCATTTTCATCTATATTTTTGATTTGAAAGGCTCGAGAAGATATTTAAATGGATGATGCAATTCGTTTAAATAGTGTTTCCAAAATATATCGGGTTCCGTCACGCATTCCCTGGAAGAGGGCCCGAAAAGTGGAAGCTCTGGAGAGCGTTAGTTTCTCCTGTCCTCCCCAAAAAATATCGTGTCTATTGGGACCCAATGGAGCAGGGAAAACAACCATTGTCAAAATTCTTGCAGGACTCATCCTGCCCGATTCTGGAGAGGCAACGATACTTGGTGTTCCACTTGCTAAGATGTTACCCAGTTTTCGCTCGAAAATCGGATTGGTCACGCCCAATGAGCGATCTTTTTATTGGCGTTTAACAGGTCGACAGAACCTCGATTTCTATGCAAGCCTTTTCGGTCTGAGCAAGAGAGAAAAGAAAGACAGGATTTCTGAAGTACTTACTGAACTGGATTTGGAAGAAGATGCTGATAAACCCTTTAGACTCTATTCCACCGGAATGAAACAGAAACTACTGCTGGCCAGAGCTTTACTGAGCAGACCCGAAGTCCTTTTTCTAGACGAGCCCACAACCCATCTCGATCCTCTTGTACAAAAAACGATGCACAACATAATCCGTACAAGTTTAATTGCGAAAAGGAAAACCACTATTCTCATTTGCACGCACAATTTAACAGAAGCCCAGGAGCTTTCAGACCATTTAATTTTTTTAAACAAGGGCAAGGTTTTAGCGGAGGGTACATTGCCGCAACTGCGAATGAGGATGAAACCTCATTTTCACCTCATTATGGAGTTCGCTCGATTACCGCGAAATGGATGGGAAGAAGATTTACCATTGGAGGTGTTCAGGCAGGAAAAAAATAAACTAGAAATTAAAATACAGAGACAGACCCTGATACCACAGATAGTAGAGGCGGTAAGGTTGGGGGGCGGAAGACTTCTGAGCTGTCAGCGTCAAGACGAATCGCTCTCAGAACTATTTGCTCGACTAATGGAGGGGGAGGCTTCTTGAAACTATTTGCTTTTGTCAAGAAAGATTTTCTGGTTGCTATAAGTTATCGATTCGCCCTTCTGCTCAGGTTTATAAGCATGTTGGTCTTCCTCCTCATTCTTTATTTTATAGGCAAAACATTCAGCGGTGCGATTTCGCCCTATCTTGAGCGTTACGGCGGTGATTATTTTCCATACGTGCTGGTGGGAATTGCGGTTTCAAGCTTTGTCACCGTTGGCCTTGGAGCGCTGGAACGGGAAGTTAGGTCTGCTCAGGTTGAAGGTACCTTGGAGGCGCTTCTGAGCACACCGACCTCTATATATACAGTGCTTATAGGAAATTCTCTTTGGACGTTTATTACGGCTCTGATGGGAACATTGCTTCTCCTTTTTGGAGGAGCGATATTCCTGAGATTTCAGGTTTTGCCCGTTTATATTTTTGCTGTTTTTCTCATATTGGG
>CAYFYU010000198.1:3233-3581 GCA_964347455.1 uncultured Spirochaetota bacterium
TCTCCGCCTCTTTTATAATGATTTTCAAGCAGGGAAACCCGATTAAATATATTTTTGGGACTTCAAGTTTTTTTTTAGGAGGTATTCTCTTTCCAGTAGAGGTATTACCCAGGCCCTTCCAGCTTATTGCAACAATTTTACCAATTAAACATGCAATAAAAGCCCTAAGGGAGCTTCTACTGGCTGGAGTCGAGTTTCAAGCGATTATACCTCTTGTGAGAAATCTTTTAATATTTATCGTCATTCTTGCTCCAGTCAGTATTTTATTTTTTCAATATGCCGTGAAGAGGGCAAAGAGAGATGGCAGCCTGGTACAATTTTAAAACAGTTTGCAGTCTAGAGCATGTT
>CAYFYU010000198.1:3670-4520 GCA_964347455.1 uncultured Spirochaetota bacterium
AAAAACTATTTTAAAAATTTTATACGATTAGTAATTCCGGCAAATATTCGAATGCATTTGAAACACTTTTTACTAAGATGCATAAGTTTGCCTCGTGCACTCGCTTTTTGGACTCAATATACCCGATCGCCACATACTTTCCTTCCTGAAGACCTTGCATCAAATGTAAAACTTTCACCTTTCAAGCTGCAGCTATTTCTTCTTAATGGGTGGTACCATGATTTCGAAGTCCTCGGATTAAAAACTGGAATACCCCATCCCAACCAGCTAAACAAACAGGGTCACTTATTCACATTAATTAACAGAGCAATTGCATCATGTAGAGAAAAGGTGGAGGATGTGAGAGGTGTCGAATTGTTTTGTGCAGATGGATTTTACGCCAATTAAAATGGTGCATCTGAGATGCTCGGTATAGATATAAATAGTTATTACATCAAAAAAGCACGTTTGATAACCACCATACTTGGCAATTCAGAAATAGTTCGTTTTGAATGCCATGATGTATTTGACCTAAAAGACACCTTTGATTTCTGCATTTGTGCAGGTGGTTTGTATCATCTATCAAAGCCCAGAGAACTGCTTCAACTATTGGCACTGAAAATACGAATCGTAATGGTCATTCAAACTGTATATTCTCTGGCAAATGAATCAGCGAAATACTTTGAAACCCCGGCGCCTGGCTGGAGACATGGGTGTAGATTTAGTTACAGGTATCTTCACAATATGGTAAGAGGTTCGGGATGGAAGATTCTTTCTGAAGCACGAAATCAGCTTAAAGGTAATAAACGATTGGAAGACAGAGGTTCAGCGTACCTTTTATGTGTTCCAACTAATATGCAGTACAAGTAAA
>CAYFYU010000198.1:4530-4762 GCA_964347455.1 uncultured Spirochaetota bacterium
CGGATTCACCGGGCCATTGATGCGGTAAATACGAGAGATGAAGAAAAGCTTGTTTTAGAAATTTTTAAGATGGATAGTAACAGTTCGACGATTCATTCTCTCATTGAAAGTAAAACCTTTGATTGGCAGTATTTTCTAGAAACCCTATCTAATCACATGATAACTCCTATGGGTCTGGAAAGATTATTGAAATTTTCGATGCCCAGCCGTCTTAGAAAACTCCTCACAGATT
>CAYFYU010000199.1:0-1100 GCA_964347455.1 uncultured Spirochaetota bacterium
TGGTCTTAGGGTATCTCAAGTTGCACTATTATTAGTGAAGTCTGACTCGAAAGTCGAGGAAAAGCGAGCGTCAGGGGTGGAGTAGTGGAAAGTTGATGGATCGGATCTCAACTATCGCAAGGATGAATATTTCAAGATGGATTAGGTAGGCTGAAATCCGTCAGGATCTTTGCATATTTCAGTCGCTAATCGATAGGATCCGGTGAATGAGAAGGCGTTTAGTTCAGTTAATGTTTAGCTAAATATTCACTTTCTCCAACGTCAAGACCGTAGTAATGTTTGCATAGAGGTAGACGGCGTAATAATGTAATAAGAAGTGCTTTACCTCTAGTTGGGCTCTCGTGCTGGGTAGGTCGTCTGAACTACTTCTGCTATTAGATCAGCGATTAGATGGTCTTCATATCGATAGACATAAATGCCGCTGTGGGAAGGATCATTTTCTTCTGGGTCATGCAATACCATAAGATTTCTGCTGTCTGGGCTCTGGATGTGGACATAGTTGAGAACTTCTCCTACATTTAAAACAGCGATTTTTGCCTTCACCCACAATCTTAGCTTTAAGTTAAGAATTCTGCGAACTTCGTTGATTTCTTCTTGCCTGCTGGCAAGGTGGAAAAATTGCAACCAGTTGACTGATAAATGTCTGTCTGTCGGGCGGAGCAGAAATGCAGCACCAGTGATTTCTCCATTCTCAGTACATTGGGTTGCCGAGCAATACCGCGAAATGTGATGCTGTTCAGGTATTAGGTCACCTTTCATCGCGCAGACCAAGCAAGCACACCGTGAGGTTGCACGGCTTCCATTAAAGAGTCGACTGAGACAATCCCAGACAACCTAATGATCCTTTCTGGGTGCTTCGGATCTGGTGAAAAAATTACAAAATTAGCTTCTCCAGTCGTTAGGAATTCCGCAGCAAAATGCCGGTTAGGTGCTGTACGCCATTGAACTCGGATGTTTTTAGATGGAGATAGCACAACATCCGGATAATCTAAAGTGGTATGAGCCTGTAAGAAGCTGACAAAATTCTTCAATGATTCAGATAAGATTGCAACTTCGTCGGGATGCTCTTCTTTAGCATTTTCGACTAAGAACATAAGTCG
>CAYFYU010000199.1:1110-1946 GCA_964347455.1 uncultured Spirochaetota bacterium
AAATAATCTCCAAGGCTTTCTCGTCCTCGTTTCGAAGCTCATCAAGTATATCAAACGGGCTTTCAGACGATGGAAAGCTAACATATTCCAGGACTGGCTCCACCGTTATGGGCGACCTCTGCTCACGTGCACCCGCATACACATATCTAAACAAAATTTTGGTCCCCCAGTCAATAGCTCCCTTAGAGGCCCTATAGTCCTCAGCAGTTTCGAATTCTCCGAATCCTTCATTAGTCGCAGCAACATTCTTTGCCACAAAATATTTCTCGTAAGCTTCAACTCTGTCCTGCAAAGTTGTCACCTGGTCCCAATTATGGTTCTGGAATATCATGTTTTCGCTCCCAAATTGATGTCTGGATTTTCTTTCCAGTCAGATCAGTAAAGCCGCAAACAATCCATTTATGGGCGAGTTCAAACCAATCCCATATTGCATCTAGTGACTTATCTGCTCCTAGTCCGCGAGCTGAAATCTCTAGGATGAACACCGGACGATTGTCAATTTTCCGAAACCCTTGCTCAAGTTTGACAATGAGTCGCCCTTTGTCTTCGGGTAAAGCGAATGAACCTTGCCAACCCAAGTGACTAGGATCAGGAAGAAAACGATTATTATCCGAGCGCCAGTCAAGGTCTGGTAACACATCGTGAATATCGGTAATTGACTCCCAACCATCCCCCTTCAGAATATGATTAATATATGTTAACTCACACTCAGTAAAATTAAGCGATCCAAGATCTTCTTCTTTGAGAAATTCTTGAAATATTGCGAAGTTAGTTTGAAAGGCATTTATAACTGTTCGATAGCGTGGATAAAGCTCCTCCTCATGCATCTTTCGCCA
>CAYFYU010000199.1:1956-4703 GCA_964347455.1 uncultured Spirochaetota bacterium
TTATACAGAAATCTATCGTTTTGTAGTTGTATGAGTCCATTCTTTTTTTCGTTGATAAACCAAACCCTTGGTAGAGGTAAATCTAATCCGATAGCCTGATCGGCTGGTTCAGGGGGAAACCCCAAAGGAGGAGCATGCTGGCAGGTGGGATAATCACTGCGCAATTTCTGCCAAAATAACCCTAAATGAGGCGCTTTGAAGTACTCGATCTTCCTAAAGACGATACCACACACAACCTCTATGACAGGAGGCTTCTTATAGCTTGGAAGACTTTCCGTTTGACTTTTTTCAATCATCATATTGATATTTGAAATGATTTAGGGTGATGATTTAAGCTCGCATTAGTTAATAATATTATGGAATTCTTGGAAAAACAAGCCGTTAGGACAATTCACATTGCTGGATTGCGCTCACCCCCAACCCTAGTTGATTTTAATACCAATTCTTCTTTTGTCAAAGGTTATTTGTCTGAAAGAAATCGCTTTTTCAGGGAAGCAGCATAGGGTTCGCCCCTAACTGGCCAAAATGTTTATGGGTCTAGCTTTGGATCTGTCAGCATCCCTAGGTAAAGTATGCTTGCCATTTACTTGGTATCTTGCAAATTTTAGCATTAGATTACAACCAGTACTTGTAAGTCCAATATTATCTTGAAACCTGACCACTAAAGAGAAAAACTCCTTGTATGATCGAATCTCAACCGTCAACAACTATTTTCCATGAAGAATATCCATCCATCGAATCGCCTCCGAATCAACTGAAATAAAGGCCTCCATAAAAGGTTTGTATGATGTGATCTCCGCAGGCTCCCCCTTGACTGATAAACCTAATTTCCCCTATACTCATGCAGATAAGAGCGATTTCGTATCGCCAGCTCATGCATTAAAACGCATCTTTTCTCTTCTCTTTGACCTGTGCCATTAGTGAGTGCCATGTTTCCAGATACTTATAATGGAACACGAAAGCTTCGATTAACGCTGGCCCTGCTGCTCTTGAGTGCATGTGGGTGGGTCCAGCCTATACCTATCCGGGCAAATCCCAAAGCCGAGACCCAGCAGCCAGAAAAAGTAGCCCAGAGCACTAAGAAGACACTGTTCATCGACGTGACCAATACCCACCTGCCCACACCTGGCCTTCGGGGCTTAAGCATGGATGCAAAGCCTGTGGACGTTGATGGCGATGGCGATGTGGATGTGGTCATTGCCAATGAATACCGTCCGAATATTCTTCTTATGAACGATGGGTACGGGCATTTCACCGACGCGAGTACCCAACGACTGCCTCAGGCACCCCACGACAGCGAGGATGTGGGCATTGGGGACCTCGACGGGGATGGTGACCTTGACATTGTGGTTGTAAGCGAAGATGACCTCGTAAACGAGCTTTATCTGAATAAGGGCCGGGGCTTCTTCACGAATGCCGGGCAGCGGCTGCCAGTAAAGGGTATGTCCAATGCCGTGCTCGTTGCAGATATTGACCTCGATGGCGACCCGGATATTCTCATTGGCAACAATGGCCAGAATGCGGTGCTCGTCAACGATGGCAGCGGGTTCTTCACTGACGAGACCGAGCGGCGTCTACCGGCGCACTTGGACGTGACTCAGGACATCGAGCTCGGAGATATTGACGGAGATGGCGATCTTGACCTGTTGGTGGGAAATGAGGATGACAACCGCCTGTTGCTCAATGATGGTCGAGGATTCTTTAATGACGTCTCGCGCGAACGCCTACCGGTACGAGAGGGCACCGAGGAAACTCGCGAGGCCGATTTCGGGGACGTTGATGGCGACGGCGATCTGGACATCCTGTTTGCTAATGTGAGGCTCTTTGTGACACAGGCAGTCCCCCAGAATCGGCTGCTCATCAACGATGGACGTGGCTTCTTCGCAGATGAGACCGCTCAGCGCCTACCCGAAGATCAGGATAGCTCCTTTGATGGCGATTTCATAGATATCGACGACGATGGCGATCTGGATATTATTACAGCCAACCTTGATGACATCAGAGGCAGGCACTTCAATGCACCATACCGAGTATATTTGAACAATGGGGAAGGTGTCTTCGAGGAATCCACCGAGGCTGTCTTTCCGAGCGGAGTAACTGGTAATGGTATGGATATTGAGGCCGTGGACTTCAACGGCGATGGCCGTATTGACCTCTACCTCTCAAGCCGCGGTGGCCCTGATCGCTTGTTGTTTAGGAAGCCCAGCCATGTGGATAATTGATGCCTGCTTTCTCTGAGGTGCCTGGATTCCCATGGGGCCAGACGGAAAGTGGGCGGAGTTAGCGACGGGCCGACCTCCCGTTTAGTTCAAGATGAACTAAATAGTTCAGCTCCAACCTAGATTACCCAATATTTGCATCGCAAATCGACAAAGGCAGAGGGGAAACAGGTCACTCATTTGTACAACCGCAGCAGCACTTCCTAAAGTGCAAAAAGCGGTCAGACCCGCTTTCCTTTTTGCAATTTGCCTTTGACACGTAGCCACCTTTTTCTTACAATCCTTCTACAATTTTTTGGCAAGTCAATTCCCTCAAGGCGCCAGTTTTTTGAACCTTATATCTCCGACACACCTTATGGATAAAGGATGCGATAACACATCGCTCAATCAGATAGCTCAAGACTACTTTGACTACCTTGGGTGCCATCTTCCCCAGCAGTGCGCTAGTGATGAATTCTATTTCCTCCCCCGCTCTGAAACCGCTATTCAATATTTGAACAATTTAGATGATCTCACACCGGATGGTAT
>CAYFYU010000200.1:0-2422 GCA_964347455.1 uncultured Spirochaetota bacterium
TTGTACCCAAAAACCAATTAAACAGGCCGTACTGGGGGTTGTACATCATTCTCCATATAATTCCGACCACTATGGGTGAAATAAACATAGGAATAGTCAGGGCTGCTCGAACTATCCCCCTGAACTTTCCGAGTTCTCTATTCATTATGATTGCAAGTACCAAACCGAGTACAAACTCGACCGTAACCGCAATGGCCACATAAATACCAGTATTTTTCAAGGAATTATAAAATAATCTGTTCTGAAACAGTTCAAGGTAGTTGTTGAGCCCGACAAATTCAACCGGCTTTCCATATCTGTAAAGGTAGAGACTACCACGAAGTGCGTAGACAAGAGGATAAATGACAAGGCCAATGATAATTGCGAGAGCTGGTGCTATTAAAATCCACTTTAACCATTTTTCTTTCATATGCTCAATTCCTTTTGGTATACAGGTACTTATCGATATAGTAGAAGTGTTCTCGCCTTGCACGTGATCTAGCTACAGAAAAAAGCAACCCATAAAAAATAAAAAGAGGGGCGTCTTCAGGATGCCCCTCTTATTCAACCCTTTTTATTTTTGTTTAAATCCTGCGCGCTCGAGAATTCCATCCATCTCCTTTATCATCATCCGGGCACCCTCTCTTGCGTCAAGCTGCCCATTCATGGTCTGGCCCGCAATAATCCAGAAATCTCCGCCGTAGAACTCAGACATTGTTGCTATCTTTCCAGCTGAAACTGCTGCTGCAATCGCTTCTGACTGATTTTCCAGCCATTCACCATACTTGTCTTTGAGAGAGGGATCGGCATAGGTCTCCTTGACACTGGGGCCCTTTCCGTATTCTTTAAAGAACTTGAGATCGTTTTCAGCTGTAGTCATGAATTTGATATACTCCCACGCTGCGTCCTTGTTCTTGGTTGTTGATACCATACAGATGGCCCATCCACCTGACATGGGGTATCCGTAACCTATGTTCGCAACTCCTGTGTTCTTCCTGATTTCCTCATTTGCAGGATCGAGCAGCATACCGTATAAGGTTAGTGGCCAGACCTCGGTCATTGCGGTCATACCATCTACATATGCCTGATATGCCTCCGGCAGGTTATAGGCTTCCACACCGGGCGGGTTATACTTCTTAACATCCTGCCAGAACTTGAAAGCCTCAGTAAGCTTGTCCTCATCCATTATGTTCTGGAAATTGTCATCCCAGAATCCGTTGTCGGTGTTTGCACTGTCCCAGTCAAATAAACCCCAGTACTGCTCAAAGGGATAGGCTGGCCCCTGTTCAGCACCATACATATAAACAGTACCGTAAAAACCATCTGGGAATTTCGACTTATTTTTTTGAAAATAAAGAACAACATCCAGCCATTCATTCAGGTTTGTCGGGACCTTTAAGCCCTCCTGTTCAAATATGTCCTTGCGGTAAAACATCAAACGACCTTCCATGTTAAAGGGCAGCCCTACCTGCTTTCCTCTCCATGTGCTGTTGATCCTGTAGGCTTTCTCAACATAAATCGAGGGATCGAATTCAGGGTCTTTTTCTATAAATGGATCAAGGGGTTCCAGATATCCTGCTTCAGCCCAGCCACCTGTCCACTGGTGAGCTGCAACAATGATATCGTACTGACCAGTACCAGCGACAAAGGCATCGGTGGCCTTCTGATACTGTGTCCCATAGGGCGACTCGTCCATCAGGATAGTGATCCCGAACTTCTCCTGTACCACATCCACGGACCACTTGTTTGCCCTGAGCATCGGCTCATGGGAGTTTGCGAAAACTCTCAGAGTAACACCTTCAAACTTCTTCCCACCTTCCTTCATTTCTTTGGGGGCTTTTTCCTTTTCTCCCCCAGCAAAAACGGCAAATGTTACCAAAGAAAAGCAGATACACAAAGTTAGAATTAAAAGCAGTAACTTTTTCATGAACACCTCCTTCAGTCAAATCATGATTAAAAGTGAACCACCCCATAATTTGGGTTGTGTAACGTGTATAGATTCTTTCTCATCACCCCCTATCGCAAATGCCCATTCTACATAATAATATTTCTTTTGTCAAAAAAAATATTACATTACTAGAAATTTACACCTGAGTATTGGGAGAATTTATTGGGATTTTTAGCTTCGAATGAGCTCATCAAAGATGCACTGTTAAGGGGTTATGCTGTTCCTTCATTCTGCACATGGAACGCGGAGGCCGTTAAAACGGTTCTTGATGTTGCTGAGGAGATGCATGCTCCGATTATGATCATGAACGGATGGGCTGAGTTTCCCATTATCAGCCCTGAACTCTACAGCGTTATTTCCAACAGGCTGATCAAAAACTACTCTATACCTGCCGCTCTCCACCTCGACCACGGAGTTTCGATAGAACAGGTTCGTGAGTGTATAAGGGCACGATACACCTCGGTTATGCTCGACTTTTCTCAGAAACCCTTTGAT
>CAYFYU010000200.1:2432-4664 GCA_964347455.1 uncultured Spirochaetota bacterium
AGAATGTAAATGCACTGAGGGAGGTCGTAAGGCTTGCACATCCCCACGGTATTACGGTGGAGGGTGAGCTGGGTGCCGTTGGAATGGTCGATTCAAGTACATTCGAGGGCTCACCTGAATCCACACTGACTGATCCTGAGGATGCACAGCTCTATGTTGAGAAAACGGGGGTTGATCTTCTGGCGGTCTCCATTGGAAATGCACACGGAATATACAGTGAAAACCCAAAGCTCGATTTTTCACTTCTTGATAAGATACGCAAAGCCGTAAGGATTCCCCTTGCCCTCCACGGTGGTTCGGGAACACCACAGAAGGACCTGGAAAAAGCTATCTCGATGGGAATAGCAAAGGTTAACGTTGCAAGTGAGCTCGTACACTCGGTCCGCAATTCACTCATGGAACAGTGGAACGCAAGAAAAAATCTCTGGATTCCCCTTGCCTATGAGCTGGCATACGCCAACATGGCCGAGGTTGTGAGGAAATGGATCAAAAAAACTGGCGCTGCCGGGAAAGCATAGATGTCACTTTATATCCCAGCGCCTGATCGCTTTGAAATCCTGACTGCAAAGAGAACTGCTGGCACGATATTCCAACGACACTATGGATCCTTCCGCGTCCTTTTCCGTTTTCATTTTATAGACCGGTACCCAAAGAGTCTTAATGATGAATCCCTCCCGGTCTAGCAGCTCGATCACATAGTGTGGTTTTTTACTCTTTCGTGCATTTTTCATCCAATCGGTGTAGGGTTGTGCCGTTAAGGCATAATGAATTTTACCCGACCGCCACTTAATACGGAGACGAATCTGTGCGGCAACGTCGGCAGTTGTTTTTTTCGGCAAAAGCATTGGGCCGCGAAGCGACTCTCTCGTCTCAACGGATAGTGCCGAACCGTCCTTATAGATAAAGGTTGCTTTTCCCGTCCACCGCTCCACCATAAATACCGAATCATCTACATTAACCGTTTTGTAACGGAAGGCAAAACCACCCAGGGCTATCGCCAAAATAGAAACTACAAACAGGATGCGGACGACTCTGTTCCTGTTGTTTTCAGCCATCATCTACCCCCTGCAGCATCCAGGATTGCTGAAACAGAATTATGCAGAAAACCTAATATAATTGTGGTATAGTTTTTCTTCTATTTCCAATAAATAAGAGAATGTCACTCTATGCCCCCTATGTTCTTAAAAACAATTGTCTTTGTTGTATTTTATGGCATAAAAACCCGTGCTTCCCTTAGAAAATCCTTAGCATATGAAGTGTTTCGTATGCTAATTTAATTAGAGACAACACCCCGAGTTATAAACCCAAAGAGGAAAGTGGCATACTCAAAGCAAAACCGGTGGTTGCAAAAATGGAAAAATCGGCTACTGGATAAGTAAATAGGAAGAAGAAGGAAAAAAGTGGAGGTATACATAAAAAGCTATCTCCAAAATGGCAAATATGAGAAGGTCCAGCGTGTAAACGACACCGTCTACGTTGAACGTGTCAGATGTGACCAGATTCTGGAAGGTGAACTCATCGTTTGAACGCTCGGGGCAAGGTGAACATGGGTTTGACGTCTCATCAAGCAGGAACGAGAAGTTGAATGAGCCTTCTGACACCAGAGTGCAATCTATATCGAGCAACGCACTCAGGTTGAGCTGTGCGCTTTCAACACCAGAGTTCATTGAGATGGGGAAATTGAAATACATAAAATTTCCAAACGAAAAGTAGACATCCGTATCGACAGAGAAGGCTGGCGGGGCACCTGGGTCGAAACGGAAACCGCTTTGCTCTCCGCTGGTCGAGCACCAACGCGATTCGTTGGTGCCTTCACCAGATAAAATTGCTCCTGTAGATGCCCCTACGACATCCGACCAGTACGCGTCAACGACATTCATTACCGGCTTTACGTCGCCACTTTCCCCGACAGCACACCGGCTTCTTGGCACCACTTTAATGCTTCAGCCAGGCCTTCCTCGGGTGAGATGATCGGCCTCCACAGGTCCGGTCGGTGTGAATCGACCAGCTTTGGGTCCATTGTCAGAGAGAGAAAGTTGACAATGCGGCGGGACAGGGGTGGTGGTCGTCGCAATCGCAATGCGGAAAAAGTACCCTCCAGGATGCTGCTGGTGAGAAGGAGTGGCCAGCGTGGAAGACGACGCTTCGGGGGTGGTAGCCGAAGCGCTTCGGCCACGAGGCGGATCAGATCATGAATGCCAATGGTTTGTGGACCTACACCGATATAATGCC
>CAYFYU010000201.1:0-2976 GCA_964347455.1 uncultured Spirochaetota bacterium
AATACCGAAAACTCCCGGCTACCACACAACGATGGCTATGTCATTTCCTTTGATGCACAAGGGAACGCATGGAGAGGGACAGAGTTTGGTGGGGTGGCAAGAACCGATGGCAAGGGAGACTGGCTGGTCTACAATACATCCAACTCAGGGCTTCCAGGCAACGATGTCCACCAGATAGTTTTCGACAGTCAGGGGTACGCGTGGATAGGGACGGTTTTCGCTGGTGTAGCCAGGTTCGACGGTGCAGAGGGTTGGACTGTGTATAGATACAACTCCGAGCTTCCTGGCAATTATGTTGCCAGTTTGGCCATAGATGATGAGGGAAACGTTTGGATGGCTACCAGCGGCGGTTTGGCAAAGTTCGACAAGGCAGAGCATTGGACAGTGTATAACACCACCAACTCGGAGCTTCCAGGCGACAAAGTCATGGCAGTTGCCACCGATGGCCAGGGAAACGTATGGATGTCGTGCCCCGGTGCGGGTGTGGCGAAGTTCGATGGCGAAGAAACGTGGACTGTGTACACCACTTCAAACTCCGGACTGCACAGTTATTACTTCGCTTACTGTGCATTAGCATTTGATCCAGATGGAAACCTGTGGATCGGCACGGAGTCCGATGGCGCTGTGAAGTTCGACGGTGCAGAAGGTTGGACAGTATACGACACATCCAACTCGGGGCTGCCGCACGACTTTGTCAACGGCTTTGCTTTTGATGAACAGGGCAATGTATGGATGGCAACTCAAGGTGGGGGGGTGGCGAAATTCGACAGCAAAAAGGAGTGGACAGTTTACAACACCTCCAATTCCGGACTGCCCATCGATGACGTATGGAATGTTGCCGTGGATGCACATGGAAATCTGTGGATTGGGACTGGTAGGGCCCATGAATCTTTCCGTTCAACAGGCGGTGTAGCCGTGTATCGAGAGGGAGGTGTGATACCATATGGCCTAAGTGCCGAGTTTAACAGCCTGGTTTCTGCCACCACGACGCTTGGGGTTACCCGAACTGGTCAACCGACGCCACTTGAGGTCAACGTGGAGTTTGACACACCTCTGGAGGCCGGTAAGACACTGTGGGTGGACCTCGCCCCCCTTGGTTCGGACCTTCAACTGGAGCATACGGGAAAAGGACGATACACCCTCAGTACCACTGTCACGCCACTTTGGAATGCTCAATACAAACTGCCTGTCTTAGTTCAGACCGCTGAAGGGGTGCGCTATCGTTTCTTCTTGGCCACACTTGACGTGTATCCTGCCGGAGACCTGATCGTTTACGATGATGCACCCGGCGAGGGCTGGACGGTAGAGGGGGCGATGGATAGGTCTGATCTGGCGTCCACAGCTTTTGTACACACCGGTCAATACTCTCACATGATAGGACCGGGTATGGCTAAGCTCAGGTATGTGCATGACGATCCTGATGGGACAGACCTCTTCGGGTACAGTCACTTAGAGTTTTATGTTAATGGAGGAGATGGCTCCGGGCAGGACCCCATGGTTGCGAAAAAGCGTCTTAGTGAGTGGGGGATTGTGCCAGAGGTTGACTCATGGAAGCAAGTGTCTATCCCGGCCTCTGACCTCACGAGTCCACTGGGCACTATCAATTTTTGGGGGTCGATGGAGGAATCCTTTTACATTGACGATATGAGACTGGTGGCTGGCGAGCTCAACAAAATTAAAAAGTAAAAGGAGTTTCTACATAAGACATCGCTTTTGCTATGTGGATAAGACTCAACCAAAAGTGTCTTTTTAGATACCACCAAGAATAACCTGATACATCCCGCATCAGCTCTTTATCTGATTAGGCGGCCAAAGAAAATAAAAAGACCCAATTAATATCACACCTTGACAAAAATCAGAATAATGAGAGGATAGTAGATAATAGCAAGAAAGTAGTTACCCACATCGATTCGTTCTTTGTTATCATTCACTTCTCGTAGACCTTGTAGGTAGTTATGATTTAGTATCATGATGTTGTTTTTCCTCTTTCATTCCGCACCGACCTCAACAGGAAGTGTCACTCAAGAAGTCTGCAAGGTTACTAAAAGATACTAAAGTAGGTTTTCGTATTGCAGGATTAGTAAACCATTATTGATTGAATGGTTGCTTTGTCTGAAGTTTGCACAATGTTGATAACAAAATAAAAGAGGAGGAGTAAGATGAAGACCAGAATGTTCGTATCAATCTTGATTTTTGTTTTAGCGATATTGATTGTTGCTGTTAGTTGTGCGACAGGTAAGAAGACTTATGTTTCTTCAGACTATGTTTTAAAAGAACTAACTGGTACTTGGTATAATGAAGAATATGAAGACCCTTCTTCAATCGCCTTTCCTATGTTAGTTATTCATTCAGATGGCAGTTTTGAGATTTCCAAAGAGTATTCAGAAACCACAGCACCTTCTCGCAACATCGGTAAATATATATCCATAAATGAGGCATGGACTGATTCAAAAGGGAATATTTGGTATCAGGCAAAGTTTAAAGCTGATTGGACAACTCAACCATGGTATGAAATCGGTAGAATAAGTAATGAGGGAGAGGTATGGGAGTTAGTTTTGTCATCAACTGACTTTCCACCTGAAATTGATTCTGAAAACCTTAATTATAGAATCCGTTACCGCCAGTAGCATGTCTTGATACACCCTGCATCAGCTCTGCATCTGGTATGACAGCCTATTACCCGTTCTAATACAATAAGCGAAATTTTAAAACACTACGGCACTTAATTATACCGATTATCGACAATTGAAGGAAACCAGATCAATCTTACCGACACTTTGACCTTTCTTGGCCATAAGAGGAATCTGATGGTTACGAACCTTTCCCCGTTTCCCTAGGTCAAACCCAGCCAATGTTTTGGCGATGTTTTTTTCCTCTCTATCGGGACTAGTCAACATCCTTTGAGTATGCGTTTACGTTTTATATTACTTGGACCTTGTTTTCGTGTTTATACTTGCAAAAGGATTAGTCTCTGAC
>CAYFYU010000201.1:2986-4617 GCA_964347455.1 uncultured Spirochaetota bacterium
ATTGGGTAGGCCTTATATTTGATTGAGCTAAGTGAAATTTATGAAGTAATCCCCGATCTTCAAACGCAAGTGTTTTCTTATACTTTTTTACATGATTCGTAAAATAATATTAAAAAAAATTACTTAAACTAGAATAAGGAGAAAAATGTAAAGAATCTAGAAGAGATTAGTGTTTTCTCTTGACAAGATTTTGTAAGTTTTATAAGGTGATTTAGAGTGCCTAGTATAATTTATATAGAAGTAAATTACGAGAACATCTCTTGCAACTAAACAATTTTAAAATGAGTTTTGCAAGGGATTTAAAATATTAAGAAAAGGAGGTTTAGTATGAAAAGAAAAATTTTTAAGCTACTCATTGTGCCAATCGCTATCGTCATGGGTTTGAGCTTTTTTCTTGTTGGTGGAGGGAAAGTGGAAGAACCCGAGAAGGAAGCTGTTGAGGAGGAATATACGATTCCTGCATCCCATATTATCCTAGGAAACTATCCGGTATTCGATCTTGCACCATGTGTTGCTGCAGAGTACTGGGGATACCTTGAGGATATGAACATGACTCTAGAGCATAAGGTTTTTCCAGATGAGAGAAGTGGATTGCAGGCATTAGCAAGTGAATCAAGCCACCTTCAATTAATGGGAGATTTATCTTTGATTGGAGTCTCTCCAACATTTATCGATTTCCGTGCGGTTTTCGTACCCAATGTCTTCCAAGGTTTCGCCCCGCTTGTTCGACCTGATGGTGATTTAAAGACATATGAACAAATGAAAAAGGAGATATCCGACCCTAAGGAAGCTCTTCGTGCCACTTGTGCTCAGGTTAGAGGAAAGACATGGGTTGCCCAGCTAGGCGCTTCACATGAGACTACCGTCGATGGAACTCTAGAGGTTGCAGGTCTCACCAGAGATGACCTTGATTTCATTGATATTGGACCTGCAGAAGGAGCAACTGCATTCCTCAGAGGAGAAGGTGATATCTATCTTGGAGATGTTCCGAATCGTTATCGTCTCGAAGAGGAGGGTATGGTTCCTCTGGTAACCGCTGGTGACCTCGGACAAAAAGCCGCTGCGTATGTCACTATTGTCGGAAATGAAAAATGGTTGAGTAAAAAAGAGAATGAGGATGCGCTTCTGCGACTCATGCTAGTGTGGTTTAAAGCACTTGACGAACTCAAGGCCGGAGGTCCACGTGCCGAGGACGCGTATCAGATAATTGCTGATTGGGTGAATAAGGGTGCTGGAACGAGTTTTTCAGCCGATGCTGCTGAGTTTATCTTCTGGAATATCTACATCCCACAACCTTCATTCGACGAAATGGAGGAGGTGTATTTTACACCTGGAGAACCCTTTAATTGGGCAACCCGGCTTAAATGGGGAGTGCAAGTTCGTATAGAGCAGGGGCAGATAGAACCCGGTGAAGTTGATCCCACGAAAATAACTGTGAAGGAAGTCATATTCAGAAAACTTGAGGAATACAAAAGGAAAGCAGAGATTGGAATTTCAAAGGGCGGTCCAAATGCAGAATTAGCAAAAGAGTTTTATGATCAAGGGTACTATCTGGACGCAGCTAGAGTTCTGGAGCAGTAACTCGGAGAGAATAGAAGTTCAGTGTAGCTACATTTTCCTAAGCAAATCAG
>CAYFYU010000202.1:0-796 GCA_964347455.1 uncultured Spirochaetota bacterium
GCGTATATAAAGAAAGGAACCCCACGACTCAATGGCAAGGTCGAACGTTCTTTGCGAACCGATGATCAAGAGTTTTACCAGCTGCTGTCATTCAAAGATGATGCAGATCTCGAAAATAAGTTGAAAACTTGGGAACGATTTTACAACTCACCCCGACCTCATAGTGCTCATGATGGGAAAACACCCATGAGGTCTTGAACGAAAAACTGGAGGTGTGACTGCTAGTAATTGTCAACCTTAGTTAGTAGTAAGACAATTTAATTCATCTCTCCTCAGATTAGGTCCTATACCTTTCTTGTTGCATCGGAATTTTTTATCATAACAAAATTATCTAACTTTATAAAAGTGAGAATTGGGAAAAATGCATGTGAGTAAGGTGGGTGTTATACACACTCACTGGTTTTACTGTATTTCCAACCAATTATTAATCATGAAATATAATAATTACTGACTTTCGTAAAAAGTATCTTGGGAACTATTTGAAGATGAAGTAAATGGTGTTATAATGTCGGTAAGATCGATTATTCGCGACTATAGTGTCACACATTGTCGCTAAGGTGCGCTGAACCAAGTGAATGATAAAACTCCACCAACGATAACAATTCTTTCGCCCCCAGAGGGAAGCTCCTACGCGGCGATAGTTATTGTCACTGGAGTAGTGAATGATGTATCAGCCGATTCTTCAAAATTCGGAGAGGTTCGTTCACTCTCGTTTGAAATAATTGGTACAACCATTGGTGGTGAGGTCTCTATTGAAGAAAATGGTTTTTTCAACTTCCAGTTTTCCACCACTAGT
>CAYFYU010000202.1:806-3392 GCA_964347455.1 uncultured Spirochaetota bacterium
ACTAGTCTCTCAGGACCTCTAGAGGTTAGAATTTCCGCGGTGGACTGGAACGGTGTAACAGGAGAAACAGTACTAACACTTACTGATGAAGGTGCAATCCCTTCATTTGCTGTTTTGCCGGGGAATGGACAGGTCACGCTTTCGTGGCTTCCAGTTCCACTTTCCACCAGTTATATTCTCTACTACACGACAAACGGTACTCTGCCGACAGAGCAGTATGGTCACAGGCTGGACGACGTTCAGTCGCCTCTCACCATCTCTGGTCTTGAGAACGGACAGATGCACATTTTTCGTCTGAAGTCTCTCTCTTCCTCTGGTGAGGACAACTGGTCAGATTACGTGAGAACCATACCACTTGGACCAACGACACTAGCCCCCACCATAAACGCTCAGTTTGAGAAGATTTTAATAGAGTGGGCGGAGATACCTGCAACAGATGAATTCGTGATCGAGAAGTCAACTTCCAGAGACGGCCCCTTTACGAATATATCTGGTACACTTCGGGGTAACAGCCTCGTTGACACTGACGTTTCGACAGGCAAGTCCTATTATTACAGAGTGAGTCCAGCGCTGGAGGGAAGCATAGTCAGTGAGGCGGTTGGCCGTGAATCCGGCTTCTTCCCCTTCGGAGGCAGTGTCCGCCGTGGCACCTCAGCTGCGGACACCAGCAACGACGTTGTAGTCAAAGGCAATTATGCATACCTGGCAACAGACATCGACGGCCTTGTCACAATCGATATTTCTGACCCATCGGCACCCCTCCGAACGTCTGCACTCGATATCGACAACTGCCGAGAGATCGCCGTGAAAGGTGATTACATCTTTGCATCGAAATCAAGTGGTACCCCTGCCACTAGTGGGTTATGGGTCATCGATATCTCAAACCCGGCAGTGCCTGTATACGCCTCCTCCGTTACAGGGTTTTCCGGCGAACACATAGCAGTTGAGGGCGACTACGCTTACGTTGTCGATGCTTTCACCAGTGTCGAGATATTCGATATCAAAAATCCTTTATCACCCTATCAGCATCCCTCTTATACTGGGATAAGCGCAGGCTATGGCATCGCGGTCAACAACGGCTACGCCTTTGTAGCTGATGGGGGGAATTTCCTGGCAATCAACGTGACGGATCCGGACAATCCATACGAGGCGGACTCTCTGGCAGTTCCTGCAACTGCCGTTACAACGTCGGGCAACTACGCGTACATCTCGACCAGCAATGTTGTCAAGGTTATTGACGTATCCGATCCAGAGGGGTCGGAATGTCGGAGGTAGCATCCGTGTCGACGGGGTATAACAAGTTTGTAGAGGTTGTCGGACAGTACCTGTACGTAACCCAGGACACAGATGGTATTCTTGTCTTCGATGTCTTCGATCCTCTTTCCCCACACATAATTGCCAGATTGAACACCGCCAAGGCTGTCAGGGCCACCGCTTTAGGAAACCACTTGTATGTCGCAGATAGGTATGAAGGCTTGGTCGTTGCCGAGATAATAGTACCCTATTCGCCGTCAATTATGGACAGTGTGCCGGGATTCTACGCATACGATGTCCATCATGAGGGGAACTACGCTTATGTTGCCGGCTCGGGACAGGGATTTCAGGTTGTGGATGTCGCAAACCTTGGATCATCTGGGGTAGTGGGTTTAACCCCGGCTCGTAATGCACGTGGCTTGGATGTGTGCGGAACATACGCATTCGTGGCCGACGATCGGGACGGACTCAAGGTCATCGATATCAGCGATCCAGCAAGTCCGTCTACTGTCGCTTTTACGAGTACGTTCTGGGCTAACGATGTAGTCGTACGTGGAGGTTACGCCTTCGTGGCTGACGATAATGAGGGGATTAAAATTATCGACGTTAACGATCCACTATCTCCACGCATGGCTGGATTGGCAACCACAACTCCCTACGCCGAAGCCTTAGCAATAAAGGGTAACTATGCCTATGTTGTTGGATTCAACGATTTCTCCATTGTTGACATAACCGATTTGTTAGCTCCTTTTGAGATCTCTACCTCAGTTCTACCTATGAACCGACCACACGACATCGAAATCTGGGGCGACTACGCCTATGTGGCCGACGATGTGGAAGGACTCAAGATCATCGATATCAGCGACTCTCAGGCACCCGTGCAGGTTGGTTTCTTCGATACGCTGGATGCGGAGGGTGTTACAGTATTTGAGTCCTACGTGATCTTGGGTGACAGGGGCGGCGGTATAAGAATCATTGATGTCTCAGACCCGATTTCACCTGTCGAGATTAACTCTGTTGCCATCAGCGATGCTTATCGAGTCTTTGTCAGCGGTAGGTACGTTTATGTGGCTGATGGAGGCTTTGGTTTGAAGGTGATACAGCTCTCACCATAGTGAGTTAAACAGTGAACACTGGCAAGGGAAATAAGGGGAGAGCTTAGTAATGTGCTAAATTTTTTTAAGAATACTTTCGTTACTTTGCATATTCTTGAGCTAAATGCTTCTATACGTTTGGCATTATCTCAGAACCTTAAATTTCAATTCCTACATTCCACATTCGGCTTTTTTCCAATACCTCAATTTATTCTGGAAGAACTCTATCAAATTTGCA
>CAYFYU010000202.1:3402-4566 GCA_964347455.1 uncultured Spirochaetota bacterium
CAATTTAAAATCATGAATTTTACACCTATGATGGGGGCTGGTATCCTCCCGAGTGGGTTGGCTTCACGCCTGAGTGGTCAGGAGGGGGTGTGTGGGGTGGTGCACCCCTGTATTTAGACTTTTGTTGGCTTGCCTACCTCATGTTAGCTGTATTATCCCTCATAGCGTATTGACGCCATGAGTGTTTAGTAGGCCATCGTGGTATGGGATGAGTTGACACTCGGGGATATTTGTTTTTCTTCTTTTTCCGGGCGGTATATCAAACATACTTTGTGCTTTCATAGCTCTGAACATATTTTACCTCATTTCTTTGGCTTCTTTTTGCAGCTAACGTTTTAGGCGCTCAATGCTGAGCAGGGGATTTTGCCCAAGAATAAATGGATCATTGTTGTAATATAAGAAAATAATAGAGGCTGTGCTTGCTAGGACTGCTTAGAATTTTACTGAAAAGATAAAGGAATTGAAGTAAACTCACTAATATTTAAAACCATTGCATATTTCTAAGCGGTAAAATATCTTACTGAAATCAGTTTTCATGTGCATATATTTCATATTTGCAGTTCACTCAACAGTAATACATAAGAACAAATAAAAAGGATGTAAAAAATGAATTCAAACAGAAAGACCGCACGAATTTTAGAAGATGTGAAGGTAAATGTGAAGATCAAGCTTTTGGCATTATGGGCATCTGTAATGTTTTTATTTGCATATGTTGATATTTTGGGTAAGTATGAGCCGGGGCATTTAGAGGATGCAATAGCCGGGAAAGTAGCAAGTTTTCAAATTACTCAAGGATGGTTGTTGGGTGTCACAATACTGATGGCGATCCCGAGTCTTATGATTTTTTTGTCCGTGGCGTTGAAGCCAAAGGTGAATCGCTGGGTAAATATCGTCGTGGCTATATTCGAAATTATTGTTGTGGTCAGTTCATTTTTTATAGAGATGCCTTGGGGTTACTATATATTTGGTTCAATTTTAGAACTTTTTCTCCTTTCACTAATTATTTGGAATGCCGTGAAATGGCCTAAACAGGAAGCATGAACTAATTTTAGATTTTTTAACCACTCAGAGGAAAAGTAATCGTAACTGTGGAACATAATAATGAAACCTAACAAATTAGGAGGAATCGAAATGACAACCCGTACAGCTGAAACATCACCAAAC
>CAYFYU010000203.1:0-4542 GCA_964347455.1 uncultured Spirochaetota bacterium
TGAGGGATATTCCAGGTGTTGAGAAAGAGATGTTCCTGAAAGGTGTGTAGCGATCATGGAAACTACAAACCGTTTCTTCATATTCCCCCGGAATACCGAACCTCAGCAAATTATAGATGAGCTTGGGAGGCTTGGTTATAATCCGAATGCATCCATCCCAGTGACCAATTCTTACGAGTATTTCGACACCCAGGGCGGAAGACTGCTGCATAATGATTATCGATTACGGCACTCAGTGTCGGAAAAAATATGGCAGCTACAGAGGAATGGGGAACTAATACTTGCACAGAGTGCTGATGGTGGCGTTGTTCCGACTCACGGGGTGATCCCTGACCACCTCGATCGTATACTCGATGGGGAAACCCTTCTTCCCTTTTTACACACGAGGGTTGCAGCTCAGATCGTTGGCCTGGATTCACCATCCCATGCAAAGATAACTATCCATTTCGAAAAATGGTTTTTTAAAAGTCCCTTTCAGAGCAACTGGACGAGACCAAAAGAACTTCTTGCCGTATTTTCTGCCGAGTATGATAAAGAGATCTTCTATCTCGCCTCACTCCTCAGGGACTATTTGGGATTCAAACCATTTCAATTTGAACCGCTGAGAAGCGGACTTGAGAGCATCGACGCATCGCTGCCTGGTGCTCCGCTACCGCAGAGGTATGTGCTGAACACTGATGACACGGTCTATTCAGCCACTTTAAAAATTCTGGGGGCGCAGGCCTATAGGATGTGGGCAAATACCGATGGGACTGTAAACGATCTTGATCCTGAGTTTCTCCATGACCTGAGGGTTGCTACTCGACGTGCACGGTTTGCACTGCGGCTTTTAACGTCTTATATAGGTGAAGAGCTGGCCGAACAGCTTCGGCAAGAGTTGTCATGGATCGCAAAATTGCTTGGGCGGGTACGGGACATCGATGTAATTCAGGAGCGGTTCAAAGAGCAGTTCAGTCGGATCAGGGCTTCCGCTACAACAATGGAATGGTTTACCCGTTACTATGGGGGGAAGCGGAAGAAAAACCTGACTAGGCTTCAGAAAGCGCTTGTTTCATCCCGCTACGAAAATATTCTCCAGATGCTTACCGATATAGATAGGCTTATAAAACAACGGGGGGGGGACGCTGGGAGATCGATTGTCGATTACGTTCCAAAAATTATTGAAAAGGAACTGCAGGACTTTCATAAATGGATGAGAAAATCTGCGGAAATGTTCTCGCCATCGGATCTTCATCAGCTTCGTATCGCGTTCAAGGGACTTCGTTATACAGCTGAGTTTTTCAGTGATCTTTACGGTAAAGAGATGAAAAAGACTGTAGGACAGCTTATTCTGTTTCAAGATTGTTTGGGAATGTATCAGGACGCACAGGTTACCGAAGAAACACTCGACAAATTCATCAAAAAGTTTAGTAAAACCCCAGATGACTCTATTGAATTGATACTGTCAACGGGAGCACTGATTCAGGTTCAGCGTGATATACAGGATCAGCAGAGGAGACATTTCACAGAGATGTGGATTAAGTTCCCTAAAACAATAAAAAATTTTCAAAATATCCTGAATTTAGGATCTCAGCATTGAATTTATCACCAATTAACAGATGAGTGATTGGGGGTATTGATGATAATAACCGATTTAAAGAAAACAGAAAAGACAAGGGTCCATATGGAGGGTGCGAAGGACGTCTTCAAACAGGTTCCACTCTCGAAGAAAGACGGCGCACCACTTTTCTCTTTCAGGGTTTTCAGCGTTGATCCGGGGGGAAACACACCCTTTCATAATCATTCATTTGAGCATCTCAATTACGTTATATCCGGGCAGGGTGTCATTGTTGATAAAACCGGGGTCGAAAGGGAATTAAAGGGGGGAGACTTTATTATGGTACTTCCCGATGAGACCCATCAATATAAAAATAGTTCGGCCGAGGAACCCTTCGTTTTTATCTGTGCTGTCCCAAAAGAGTATGAATAATCCGGAATGCGGCTGGGTGAGAAAGAGATGGAAAATAAAAATGGCAGCTCCCGGGAGTTGAACCCGGTAGAGACACAGTCAATCCAACCCTTCCGTCTCCCAACTTGCCGGTCATACCAGACCCGATACTGGTATGCATGAGGAGCTGGCCAGGACTCGCTCATCCCCGACTTTAAGCTGCCAATAGGTTTTGGTCGAGCCTTTTTTTCTTACCGTTCTGTAACTGTACATCATTCATAATCTAGTATCGGAGCGCTCTGTATTTTTATAATAAGACCAATGTAGAGATTAAGATTCTATTCTACGTGCAATGGAATTAGGGCGATACTGTTTTTCACGAGAAATCGTTTTATTTAATGATGGACAAGAAGAGGTGATCACAGAGGCCGTACTGCCCTGTACTTAATTCCCTGTCGCGGTTGGGCCATATGGGCTGCAACACTGTCGCGCCAGGTCTTGTAATGAGCTGTGTCTTTGTGAGCTGCAGCCGATTCTTCTGTATCGTAAGCCTCATAAAGTATAAAACTACTCGGATCATCAACTCTCTGAAGCAAATCGAAACGCCGGTTCCCCGATTCCTTTACCGATGCCTCATGATTCACTATAGTCGCTTCGATAAAATCATCTATATGCTGCTTCAGTACCTCTATCATAACAGTGGTAACAACCATCGAGAACCTCCCAGTCTTATGATTTTAAGGAATTTGGATTTCTCGTAAGCATATTGGTAATCATGATTCCTCCTATTATGCATGCACCGCCCAACCAGAACCACCATGAAAATCGCTCTTTGAGAATGATGAGGGAGAGAATGACTGCGAAGATGGGGGTGAGATAGATAAATATTGAGACATGTGATGCCGGTAGTCGCTTTAAACAGGAAAACCAAAGAGGATAGGCTATTCCTATCATGGTGAGACCGAGAAAAACCATAACGAGAAACACCGGCCATCCCGCAGAAAAAACTTCGGAATATCCTCGTGTAATCCAAGTAAGCAGCACAAGTAAGACTGAGCCAGAGAAAAGTGCAAGGCAAGCCACGATGAGCGGGTCATTTCGGTTGAGCACCCTTTTTCCAAATACGGAATAGAAGGCGAAAGAGATTGCAGCAAGTAAAGAAAACGAACACCCCAGGAGATTTACCCTCCCATCAAGCGAGAATCCCCTGTTGAATGTTACAAAAAAAACCCCGATGAGTGCTAAAATAATTCCACCAATCCTCATGGGGGGAATCTTCTCTCCGAGGATGATTGCTGCGAGGAGAGCGATCCAAACAACATTGGTCGAAACCAAAACGGCATTCATGGAGGCCGGTATACGGGCGAGTGCGCTGAAGGTCAGTATCTGATAGAAGAGAAAACCAAAGATGCCAAGTCCAAGAGAGGATAGAAGATCTCTGGTCCTCAGGCTTATCAAATCTTTGCTTTTGCCTGATATGATGATGAAGAGCAGAAGACCGATAAATCCTGTTGAAAGAGTTATTGACCCTAGCTGGAAAGGATGAACCTGCCTGACAATTATCCTTCCAAGAGGGTGTCCCATCGACCAGAAAAACGAAACGACCAGCATCAAAAGATACTCAACCCGAACTCTAAATTTACCGTTTTCCATTGAACACATCCTCTGAAGAGTTTTTAAGGGAACTATAAATTCAAAGTATTCAGTATATTAAATAGGCTAGCACAAAAAAATGCAACAGGAAGTAACGCAAATGGAAGGTTCTGGTCATATTGGTTTCAGGATTCACCCTTCTCCTGAGGCCATGAGTCCCAGAACCCAGCTTTGAGCGTTAGTTTATTCTTCTCCCAGGTAATTATTTTTTCATTCTTCATCCGAAGTATGAGCCTGGACAGCGTTTCGGGATTTGTCCAGATTGCTGCTGCAATGTCTTTCTTTGATAAGTTTATGCTAAACTCTTCTCTCTGGCCGTACTGCTCTTTTAAGAAGAGAAAGAAGCGCTCCTCGACATCATGCAGGGTAAGATAGAGAATCCTGTTCGTGAGATGCCGTTGTTTTTTCATGAGCATTGCGATGAAGTCATTACGGAATTTTTCAATATTCAAGAGATAGTGTATCTGGTGTTTTGGAAGCATTATGAGGAGGCAATCCTGCAGTGCAAGGGCACCCACGGGGTAGTTCTCATGTTCAAATAGAATAACCTCCGCGAATATTTCGCCCGGCCCTATTACCTTTATTACTATCTCCTTACCATCGGGTGCGCTCTTGAAGAGCTGGATAGTACCATATATGAGGAGGAACATCGAATGCCCCTTTTGGCCTTCGAGGAACAACCGTTCCTTTTTTGCAATCTTCTTGGGGATTGCTATTTGAGCCAGAGATTTGAGGTTATCCTCGTGTATTCCCTGAAAATAATCAGACTGATGTAAAATTTTCTCAATGTTCATTTGGAAAACATTACAGCAGAAAAACGCAAAATGAAAGCGTAAAAATCAGATTTTTCTTGATCCGGATCAAAGTTTTTTAGTGAGAATCTGGCCATTATTAGTATCGAGTAGCTTAAAAAGTTTATTTTGGTGGAGGGATAAGGACATGGTAAGAGAGATAATTCACAT
>CAYFYU010000204.1:0-3509 GCA_964347455.1 uncultured Spirochaetota bacterium
GTTATCACTACACATAGATCGAGAAAACATTTTTATATTATTTGATAAGTAAGTTCTTCTGTATAATTTTTCATACTGTGTCCTGCTATCTGCTTTGCGTAGTAATTAAAGTGTTGCATGAGCTCTTACTCTATCTGCGATCATCTTTTAGTATTATATATATAATTGCTGCAAATATTCCATTTTTCTTGACATAGTTAAAGGACATTGTATGATATGAGAGAAAAGTACATTAAGTAACGGTTTATCGTTGCGCAGGCGGAGGGAATGAACCGTGAGCAAAGCGAAAAAAACCGTGTTACTCTTTCTGGCGACCATCGTTGTTGCGGCTGCCGTATTCCTTATCCCCACACTGTGGCTGAAACCCTGGTCTATCAACCATTTCTACACCCGATTCTTCGCTCAGTATGTACTTCGACATCCCATGCTATTGTCTTCGCTTGGTATCCTTGAATCTATAGGGCTCCAATTTCACAACAACGATCTGGACGACTTCTCTGTGGAATTTGAACTGAAAGAGGCACGCTGGATTGACCGGCAGCTCAGGATTATGCATAGCTATGATCGAGATGCTATGGACGATGAAGGCGGGCTATCATACGACATCCTGGAGTGGTACGTAGCTGATATGCAAGATAAGAACCGCTTCATATACCACAACTATCCGGTAAACCAGCTGGACGGGATTCAGAGCAGATTACCCGATTTTATGGTCAACACCCACCGGGTGGAGGACCTGAAGGGTGCTGAACATTACGTGACCCGGGTCTCCAAGTTCGATGTCGCATTCGATCAGGTGCTCGAAGGTCTTGAGATCCGGCAGGAAAAGGGAATCGTTCCTCCACTCTTTGTGATCCAGCATGTCCTCAAGGAGATGAACGAATTCATTGCCGATGAGCCCTCGAAAAACGTTCTCTATACACACATCGCGTCCAAGCTTGATGAATTTGAAGGGATAAAGGCAAAAACGCGAGAGAAGCTCTTGATCAGACTCGAACGGGAGATCGAAGATACCGTTTATCCAGCCTACCGCCGTCTCATCGACTATTTCACCTATCAGGAGAGCATTGCCACAACCGACGACGGTGTTTGGACGCTGCCCGATGGAGAAGCATTCTATGCCTACACCCTTCGACATCACACGACAACCACTATGACGGCCGATGAGATCCACAACCTAGGGCTGCGTGAAGTCGAGCGTATCAAGGCCGAGATGCTGGGGATCCTCGCGGCTGAAGGTTATCCAACCGAAGATCTCCAAGCCACTATGAAAAACTTGCTCGAGCAGGAGCGTTTTCTCTATCCCGATACTGATGAGGGACGTGAGCAGATCCTGCTGGACTACCAGGCCATCATTGATGAGATCGACCAGGAAACCAAAAATTTCTTTGATGTGCGTCCAACGGTTGGCGTAAAGGTTGAGCGGATTCCTGAATTCAAGCAGGCCAAGGCACCCGGAGCTTACTATGATTTTCCACCAATGGATCTATCGCGACCAGGTACCTTTTACGTCAATTTGCGCGACGTTAAGGAGACCCCCAAGTTCTATATGCGGACTCTGGCATACCACGAGGCTATTCCCGGGCATCACTTCCAGATCACTATCGCCCAGGGGCTGAAGGATCTTCCCATTTTCCGCCGCATTATCCCGTTCACCGCTTATGGTGAGGGGTGGGCTCTCTACGCCGAAAAGCTATCAGTCGAGCAGGGCTATCAGGAGGACCCTTATGATCGACTCGGCTACTTGACAAGTGAGATCTTTCGGGCAGTCAGATTGGTGGTGGATACCGGTATCCATGCCGAGCACTGGACCCGGGAACAGGCCATAGAGTACATGCTTGCCAATACCGGGATGCCTGAAGGAGAAGTAGTGGCTGAGATCGAGCGCTACATAGTAGACCCCGGAGTGGCTTGCGCTTACAAGGTGGGTGAGCTAAAGATCTTAGAGCTCCGCAGTCGGGCCATGGAAAAACTCGGTCCCGACTTCGACCTCAAGGAATTTCACAACGTCATGCTCACCAACGGTGGAATGCCTCTGAGCATTCTCGAGCAGCAGGTTGACCGCTGGATTGCATCTAAAATCGACTAGCCTATTAGGATACCGACATTATTACTTCTCGGCTTCCACCTCTTTCGCTATGGTCATGGCGGCTATAGTTCCATCGGCCACTGCAGTTGTTATCTGACGGTATTTCTTGCTCCGTATATCACCAACAACGAACACATCTGGGACACTGGTGTGCATGTCCTCGTCGGTCTGGACGTATCCCCATTCGTCGAGCTCGAACTTTTCATTAAAGAGTTCGAGATTCGGCTGCGTGCCTGCAAATATAAAGACACCATCGCAGGTGAGCGTTTTAAGCTCTCCGGTTTTCAACTCCTCGACAACGACCTTTTTGACAGAGCTTCCGTTTCTAATAAATTCCCTCGGCTCGTGCTCCCAGACGAAAGCTATCTTTTCGTTGGAAAAAACCTTTTCCTGAAGGTTGCGGTTGGCCTGGAGATGATCGAACTGGTGGATAATGGTTATCTTTTGTGCGAATTTACTGATAAAAAGGGATTCTTCAATGGCTGAATTGCCGCCTCCAACAACGATTACCTCCTTGTCCTGATAGTACCTTGCGTCACAGGTTGCACAGTATGAAATGCCTTTTCCCCGGTTCTCTATCTCACCCTTTACTCCGAGGGGCCTGGGTGACGAGCCGGTAGCGATGATTATCTTTTTCGCTCCGATTGTTTCAAATCCGTCTAAAACTATCTCCTTTTTTTCAAGACTCACAGCAGTGACATCGACAGCAGATCTGAAATTGACGCCTGCTTCCCGCGCATGCTCGGCCATGTAGTGGGAAAGCATGAATCCGTTTATAGGCTCCGCAAAACCCGGATAATTCGAAACCTGGTGAGTTGTCATTACCCAGCCTCCGGGAAGTGCAATATCAACGATAATGGTTTTTAGCTTTGCCTGAGCGCTGTAAATGCCTGCGGTGAGCCCAGCCGGGCCACCTCCGAGGATCAGCACGTCACAGCTCGTCTGAACCGGCTCAATCTTTCTGTGAATCTCCTCAACCTTTTCTGCTGGAAGGAGTGCATCGAGGTTTTTCATCAGGTCTGCTCTTTTGATACCCCCACGTAAAGTATCCCCAACCTTTTTACCTTTTACGTAGAAAAGCACAGTCGGTGACGATGTAACACCGAGGGATTCTGCCAATTCTCTGTTTTCTTGACGAAATATCTTCACAAATATTATTTCATCACTGTAGAGCTCGCTCAAGCTTTCATACTTCGATGCGAGTGCTTCACAGGGAGGGCACTCAGTCGAGTAAAAGTCCACAACTACCCTCTCATGATTCAGTACCTGTTCATCCCATTCAGCTGCATTGACCTGCCCCCCAAAAAGTGGTCCAGATGTTAAGTTAGGATTAGGGAAGAAAATCTTCTGAAGGAGGCAGGTCACTCCTATTTGCTTTTTCTCGTCACTCTGCTTTTCTATTTCACCTTGCTATTCTCAA
>CAYFYU010000204.1:3548-4230 GCA_964347455.1 uncultured Spirochaetota bacterium
TGTCCCCTGCCAAGTGGTGTCAATGTATACCCTAATGCCATAGTGGCCGGTGGGGATATTTCTGAATGCAAATGGTACGCTGCCGCTATCCAAGTGGATTGAAGAGATGGGAATAACGAGCTCCTTTATCTCAGTGAATGGTATCGAGAACTGCTTTTCATCAACAAGATAGACATAAAGGACACCTTCTTCGTTGATCAGCACCCGCCCGGTGATGCTAAAGGTATAAGCTGCTTCTAAATTGAAGACAGTAAGCAAGATCAGAAGGGTAATCACCCAAACTTTCATGCTGCATTCCCCTCCTTCGTTTTCTTAAGGCTGTTCTGTCGAAACGGTGTTGAATGTTTTTATCCCATTTTTAAAATGCTTCTCAAATGTTCAATACTTTACCTGATGAATAACTCAACTTAAGCATGTCCATAATTTCGAATAGCATTAGAAGAGGAATTGAAACAGCTCACTTGTCCTAAACATATACAACCATTATAACAATCATAGGAAGCAGTGCAAGGGGAGATTAAGGGTAGGTGACCAGCCCCCACACTTTGTACCACTTCCAGAGTTAGTCTCACATGCGTAGGTGTGAGGTGAAGCGGAGCGAAACCGAATACCTACGCTCCCATCGGGATAATCACCTCCGGGGCAGGAGGCCGATACCCCAATGAGCTATGCGGTCGTATAT
>CAYFYU010000205.1:0-3330 GCA_964347455.1 uncultured Spirochaetota bacterium
ACATCGATTACATGATCAGTGATGAAGGGCAGGGTGACCTTGCGGAGCTTATCGGATTCGGTATCGTGAATCCTGGCGGCAAGGACCGTTACAATCCGGCTGCGATTGATGCGGCCTGGTGGTATGCTATGGATGTGGCAGATGTGCCATTCCCGATTTATGTTATGGTCCCGGAGGAAGACCCTGGAAAACGTGTTGAATTGTGGAACAAGGTAAAAGCTACCCCATAGATGGTCGATAGAGGTAGGGCTGGACCTGAAATCCAGCCCTGCAAATAATTATTCCTGGAGTTTTTGTATGGCAAAAAGTAATGTAGCAGCGATAGAGCTGCAGAATCTCACCAAGAGATTCGATGAAGTTGTGGCTGTAGATAATTTCAACGTAGGAATTCAGGGAGGGGAATTCTTTTCGCTCCTCGGGCCTTCTGGTTGCGGGAAAACAACAACGCTCCGCGTTATCGCAGGGCTTGAAGCACCAACAGAAGGACGGGTGCTTCTTGAAAATCAGGATGTAACAAAAATCCCGGCCTATAAGAGAAACGTAAACACCGTATTTCAGGACTACGCACTCTTTCCACATATGAACGTAAAGAAGAATATATATTTTCCACTCAAAATGAAAAAAGTGCCGCTTGACGATGCTGAACCAAAGATCAAAAGGGTTCTAAAACTCGTTAATATGGAAGGATTTGGACGTCGTCTTCCACAGCAGCTTTCAGGCGGTCAGCGCCAGAGAATCGCTCTTGCTCGCTCTCTCGTAAATGAACCCGCCGCACTGCTTCTCGATGAACCGCTTGGAGCACTTGATTTTAAATTAAGAGTAGCGAACTGGGCACCACCATGCT
Organism: uncultured Spirochaetota bacterium; assembly: GCA_964347455.1. Classification (GTDB taxonomy): domain Bacteria; phylum Spirochaetota; class B62-G9; order B62-G9; family DRHN01; genus JAGLSF01. The sequence goes on from CAYFYU010000205.1 coordinate 845, forward strand.
CTACGTTACCCATGACCAGACCGAAGCAATGACCATGAGTGATAGAATCGCCGTAATGAAGGATGGACTCGTACATCAGATTGGAACTCCCGATGATATCTACAACGATCCTGCAACAGCATTTGTTGCATCATTTATTGGGGATATGAACTTCCTCAATGGCAGAATGGTTGCAAGTGGTGCCAAAGGGGGGAATGCAGAAGTATCGGGCAATATAATCAAAACACGGAAATCAAAAAAAGCAGTGGAAAAAGGAGAGGAAATTCTCCTCTGTGTACGCACAGAGCGGGTAATAATTAACCCTGAAAAGTCGCCGGTAGATAATATCATTAAAACGATACTCAAAAGGATAGTATTCCGAGGTACTGATTATGAGGCAACCTGCATTTTCGATGATTCGGAAATTCGTGCCGTGGTGAGTGCAACAGCGTGGGATCATTCTTTGAAAGAGGAGGATTCAGTTCAGGTTGGTTTCAATGCCAGCGATGTAATTGTGTTTCCTCGTTCTGAAGAGAAGGATGTCATCAAATACTCGGTGGAGGCTGTATAGTATATTATGGAACATAAGAAACGTCGTTTCGATAGTCCGAAATCCTATACCAAAGGGGTGCCGATCGTCGTATGGCTGCTCTTTCTGGTGGTTGTCCCACTCGTTTTTACCTTTGCCATGAGTTTTTACCGAAGTGAGGGACTCGTATTAGAGAAAACCTTTACCCTGGAGAATTATAAACTTTTTTTTACAGATCCAATTTATTCGCGAATCCTGTTAAAAAGTCTTCGATTGGCGCTTTCAGTATCGCTTCTTTCAATTGCAACGGCATATCCTCTCGCGTACATGGTATCATTTAAAATGATTCGGGGCCGAAATCTTCTTTTTATGATGTGTATTATACCCCTCTGGGTTAGTTATCTCGTACGTATAATAGCCTGGAGATCTATTCTGGGTAATAGAGGTGTCATTAACTCAGCCTTGATGGCGATTGGTTTGATAAGAGAGCCACTTCGTATTTTTCTCTACAATCGATTTGCTATTGCCGTTACATTGACCTATATATGCATTCCATTTGTATTTATTCCGGTATACACAGCGCTCGAAAAGATTCCAAGGAATATACTCAATGCAGCAAATGATCTGGGAGCGAATGAGATACATTCCTTCCTCAATGTGGTTTTACCCCTATCATTACCAGGCTTAATAACTGGATTCATTTTCTCATTTATCATTGCTCTCGGCGATTACATTATCCCTCTACAGCTTGGAGGAACTCAAGGAATAATGTTTGGCAACCTGATATGGAGTCAGTTCGGTTTTGCATTCAACTGGCCATTCGGAGCGGCGTTAGGATTTATTCTATTTATTATTTCCGTAACGATCCTTGGCCTTACGGCAAAGTTCGGATCAACAGAAGGAGGATTTTTAGGTGAGTAACATCAGTGTCAGAGGAAGGTTAGAGAGAAGGGGTGTGGGATTAAAATTTTATGGTGTCTTTATCTTCGTTTTTCTTTATGTTCCGCTTTTTGTGGTTATTGTTTTTTCCTTTAGTCCAACAAAAACATTGGTCGGATTTTCAGGAGTCACAACAAAGTGGTATAAAGAACTGGTGCAGGATCAAGAGTTATTGAAAGCATTGCTGCATTCGTTCGAAGTTGGGATTAGTGCAGTTCTGATTGCACTGATCTTTGGAACCTCAGGAGCTTTTTTCATCACAAAGATCCGTTTTCCGGGGAAGGGTGTATTTCGCTCTCTCGTCATGCTCCCATTTGTTCTGCCGGGTATTATTATGGGTCTTACCCTTTTAATCTTTATAAAAAATCTCAATATTTCGCTCTCAATGATCACAATATTAATGGGTCACGTATCTTTTACCACACCGATCGTGATGTTTCAGGTATCAGCAAGGCTTCAGCGAATGGGACCAAACTTTCTGGTACGTTACCCTTCCAATGATCCGAACAGCATTGATCGGTGCTGCCCTACTCGCTTTCACAGTTTCATTCGATGAAATCGTAATCTCTTACTTTCTGACAGGAACATGGATGACACTTCCAGTCTATCTCTATGGGATGCTCAGGTTTGGATTGTCCCCTAAAGTGTATGCTGTATCGGGACTCATACTTGTATTTTCACTTTCACTTATACTGCTCATGACTCGATACATCGGCAGATCTTCAGAAGAGGTACAGGTAAGAAGATAGTTTAATTACCCATGATATTATGTTGTCTACACTGACATTTTTTTCTGCATAATATGTACAGTTTCACTAACCGTTTATTGAAATTTCTAACAGGTGATCCGGTCATTTTTGTAGATCTCATCTATTTATACGAGGATGGAATATTTGCTTGTACCAACTTTGGTGGTCTACCGACCTGGTATGCCAAGAGATCGGAGGACCCATCGGTTAACCTCCGAGAGGTTCATCTTCTCCCTCAAGCGGAAGGGCTGGCTGGCGGTGCCTCCACGCAATTCGTTTGTGCAGCAGCA
>CAYFYU010000205.1:3397-4189 GCA_964347455.1 uncultured Spirochaetota bacterium
CCATTTGTATTTTAAAATATATGGAAAACCCCAGCAACTTCTGAAAAAATTCGGTGCAAACCACATCCATGCCGTTGTTGGAGATCATACTTCAGAGTTAATTGAGATCTGTAAAATGGTGGGTATAGAATCATTAGTTCTCTAGATGAACGGAAGGTTTAATACTTTATTCTGTAAGATATTCGAGTTTCATTTTCAATATTTCAGCTGTTTTTTCAATCTCTTTGCTTATATCGGTATGAACCAGTGCAAAATGATGACATATTCCTACTTGTGCAACACGATGAAAATAATGGTTTAGAGAAACATTTGGTTTAAAAACTGTATGTTCATAATGAATCTCAAATGGATCCACATCAACAGATTCACCTCGCGCAAGTCTCATTTCATAGCCGGACTCGGCTCTAAATAATGTCAATAAGTTTACAGTACCGGGGTTTGTAATGAACTCAGGAACAACGCCATTAAAGGGCGCTCCAGGAATTTTCTCAAAGTTAATGTATTGGGTATTTCTCAATTTGGGTCGAGTTCCTTTCTTTGCCAGGGTGAAGCCAGCAGATCCGCCTTCATGACCACCTAGTATCCAGTTCTTTTTTTCATCAAACATCAAATGTTCCCAAAAATGAATTGGTTTTCCACAAAGTTCCTTAATTATTAACCCTGCTACTGCCACCGACAGATCACCCTCTGTTGTGACCACTATTCCCTTATCTATTAATCTTGCCATTCCAACGCATGGTATCATTCCACATAATGGTATCAGTCCAGGCCCGGTATCAATTGCAAGTGAAT
>CAYFYU010000206.1:0-4184 GCA_964347455.1 uncultured Spirochaetota bacterium
TACTACCGTTATTGATATACAAGTGGGACTTTACCACCAGTAGCATTTCTTGATATACCTCGCATTAGCTCTGCTTCTGGTTATTACCTCCAGTTGAAAACTGTCTTGGATTCATAAAAGGGGAATATTATGATACACAAATCAACGACATTAATCAGATTCATACTTTTAAACTTCATTCTAATAATAATGTTTGTCCTTACAGGATATACAAGTCCAACTGACTCTGTAATGTTCACCAAAGAAGTACAGAAGTTACTGGCTACCGATCCAGAGGAAAACAACTGTTTCGGTAAAAGTGTAGCGATTAGTGAAGACTATACCATAGTCGGAGCCACGGGCTGTATTTCTAGAGCAGCCTATATTTTTCGATGATGGATAACTGTTGTCTACTATAAAAGTAATTTATTCTGACTGAAGTGTCCTGCGAATATTTCTTTATAAAAACAGTCAGTGTCTTTGTATCATACAATCTTAGTTAAATCTTGCGTGTCTGGGCGGGATGTGTGTGTGTAGATGCTGAATGCTAATCGTTTTATCATGTTTGAGCGGGACAATGATACAATTTTTCATAATCACAGTAGGTTTCAGAGTTTAAATGCCATACCGAACACGGCGTTTATAAATGACAAGCTTCCGTCATCAATCAAAGATAAGCCTTATGACAACATATTGTATCAAAAGAATTTTACAAGAGAGTTCACGGGTAAATTCGTGATAATCAAGTTTGATTAAACACTATTCGGGAATGACGACAAGAAGGCAAGCTTGATGGTGTCCGACCAACGGCCGTTATGGACTGAGTTTGAAACAAGTACGAATAATAATTAAAGCCAACCAGATACACCATCAGTCTATAATGGGGGGTGTGTACCCCACCCCGAGCGGGTGTGCTTCACGCTGGCTTGGTCAGGAGCGGGTGTGGGTGGGCGTGAGTACCGCATATACGCAACGAACAGTCAGGCTTGCTTACATCATGTTAGCTTTATTATCCCTAATAGCGTATTGATGCAATGGGTGTTAAGTGGATTATCTAGTATAGGATGAATTGACACTCGGGGATATTTATCCTTCTTCTCTTTCCGTGCTGTTCAGTCTAGAATCCATCTATTTACTGACAGTATCTTAAGCTGATCTTATCCAAATTCAAATGCTGCTAAATGGTGTACCCAACGTGCTCAATGCTGAACGGGGGATATTGCCTAAGAAAAAATGAATCCCTTGCAATATAAGAATATAATAAAAGCGGAGCTCATCAGTGGTTTTTAGAATTTTCCCGAGAAGATAAAAGAATTGAAACAACACCACTAATATTTAAAATCATTGCACATTTCCAAACGCTGAGATATTCTACTGATACCAGTTTTTCATGTACATATACTTTGTACTTGTAAATCAGCCATTGATTTGGTTGGTGAACGGATTGCCGAGGGAAAACTAGCATTCCGCCATTTTAGAGGAGTAAGAATTATGAAAGAACGAAGATACGATATAGATTGACTGAGGGTCGGAGCAATGATGGCAGTGTTCTTGTTCCACTGCGCCAGGTTCTTCGGTGGCGGACGCTGGCATCTTAATAACCCGGAGGAAAGCCTGGTTGCGAATGTGTTCATCGGCCTGCTCGACCTTTGGATCATGCCGCTCTTTTTCCTGATCTCTGGGGCGGGTTCCTGGTATGCTCTGAAATCCAGAACCGGCGGGCAGTATCTCTTGGAGAGGGTTAAGAGAATTCTGATCCCGCTGTATGGGATTGGTGTTTTTATCATTGTGTTGCCCCAGGTCTACTTTGAGGCGGTTAGTCATGAAGGATATACCGGAACATTCTGGCAAGGTTTGCCGCTATATATAGCCAGCATATTTACCTCTCGACCCAACTTTGATGATCCCTTCTTTTTTAATGTATTCATGGGTCATCTCTGGTTTCTTCAGTATCTTTTTTTTATTTCTCTGGTAGTGCTGCCGCTGCTTCTTTACCTCCGTTCGCAACAGGGGCAGCGATTCCTGGCAAAGCTGGCTGGCTTGTGTGGACGCTGGGGCGGTGTTTTCCTATTCCTGATTCCACTGGTATTCGTTCGGATCGCCTTTACTCACTTCTTTCGGGGACAGGAGCACTCATGGGCTCATTTTCTGTACTTTGTGGTCTTTTTTTTAATAGGCTATATCATACCGGTGGATAAACGATTCACAGAGGGCATCAAGAAGGTAGGGTGGGTCTGCCTTGCATTGGGGATTCTTGGTTTCGCCGGGGAAGCAGCTTTTATCCTTATGCTGAAGTACAATTACGCCAATTTACACCACCCGGGCGGTGAGCCTTTCTCGGTAATATACGTACTTTTTTATATAGTAATGAGCATTGCCAGCTGGAGCTGGGTCGTCTTTATATTCAGCTTGGGGGCAAAGTACATGAACCGTCCGAGCCGGGTGCTCGCTTATGGAAATGAGGCGGTGCTTCCATTTTACATATTCCATCAAACGATTATTCTTTGTGTCGGTTGGTTCGTTATACGGTGGAATATCGGTATACCATTGAAGTATCTAATAATCATGGTATGTTCTTTTATTATCATCATGGCCCTTTATGAAGGGCTTGTTAGACACTTCAACGTTGTGCGGTTCCTGTTCGGCATGCGACCGAAGCAAAAGCCCTCAGGAACACCCATCCCGCGCCCGGCAAAGACTTCCACCTAATTGTAGAATGACCGGACCGGATTGGAGGCGACGAAGGACGTCACCGCCTAACAAAGGAATGCAACGGACTGAGCTTCGCTCGTCGCTAATGCATATCGTTAATCTTACTTTGCACTATTTCCTCTGATAGTTATAACAATTGTACGTACTTTATTTTATATGAACAGATGTGGGTAGCAAAATAAAAAATGAGATAGAACAATGATGACCAAAACGTTTGCATCAATCCCAATTCTTGTTTTTGTTGTGCTGATTATCACTGAAGGTTGTGCAACGAAACAAAAGGCTACTCCCGAAGAAGAATTATACAAATATTGGGTCGGTACGTGGATTAATTCGGTTTAGAGCTTCCGAAATAGGTCCTTTGATAGAACTTCCAATGTATGAATATGGTAAAATTAGCGATTTTGAGAATACACAGAAACTAACTATCATTATTGGTACCGACCAATAATACCACATGACAAAAATCAATACAATGAGGAGATATACAAAATAGCAAAAAAGTATTTAGTCACTACTGATTCGTTCTTTGTAATCATTCACTTCTCGCAGACCTTGCATGCATTTATCTATGACTTAGTTTCGATTGTTGTTTTTCGTGTAAATGTATTTTATCGAGGAGAAAATGGCAGATAAAGTATTAGCTAAAATCAATTAAATAAAGAATTTGTTCGATTCTAATAGTTCAAACTTTGAAATTATATGCTTTTCTAATTCATTTTTACAGTGAAGTGCAATTCTAGCATAAGAACCGTAGCCCGATTCTTTCTCAATATTATTTCTAACACATCTTCGAAAAGTCTCAAAAAGATTGGTGGCAAGATACATTCCGGCCAATTTCGATTTTTTAGCCTTTTCAATTATCTTATCAGGAATACCAGTGCCACCATGCAGTGTAATCGGCAAGCCGGTTCTTTTTGATAGATCATTTGCTAATTCAATATCGATGCACGGTATTTTTTGCTTATGTAAACCATGCACATTACCTATATTTGGAGCAAGTATGTCTATATTTGTCTCTTTTACGAAGAACTCCGCCTCCTCAATTTTAGTTTTATGCTTGTCAAATTTTATATTTTCATATCCTAATCCTGATTTTGAGAAGGGCATTGAACCAATCTGGGCTTCCACTTCAACTCCTTGTGCATGAGCAATTTCAACAATTTTTTTCGTATTATTAATATTTTTTTCTAATAGTAACTCAGAACCGTCATATAATACCGAAGGAAATCCATATCTAATAGCTTCTAATAACATTTCATAATTATTTACAGCTTCAATATGACAAGTTATTGGAACCGAGGATTTACTTGCTAAGTCTAACATCATTTTTGAAAGGTTTTTCATTCCTAATAAATCTACTGCCGGTTTACCTGTAAATAATACCATAGGGCAATTGATTTTCTCGGCAGCTGATACAATAGCAATTGCACTCTCATAATTCCAACACTCAAATAATCCAATTAGATAGTCACAATCTGTTGATTTATTCA
>CAYFYU010000207.1:0-4168 GCA_964347455.1 uncultured Spirochaetota bacterium
GATTCACCTCTGGCACGAGCAAAGGAAATTCGGAATCCATCCTGTGAGAAGCCGTGTTTGAAAAAACGGCAATGTCCTCATTTGCAAGGTCACGCTCGAGCTCCGTCGCAACATCAGAGGGAAGTGCGGAAAATGCAATTCTAGCAACGCTCTTCCCGATTTCGCCAACATTGGTTGTGATCAGGCGAATATCACCGATGTTTCGGGGGAGGGGGCTTGTCAACTTCCATCGGTTTGTGTCCACATATCGGTTTCCACCACGTCCCGCCGATGCCACCAGTGCACAAATTTCAAAATAGGGATGGTCGATGAGTGATTCTATAAATCGTTGCCCGACCATTCCAGTTGCTCCAAGTATTGCTGCTTTCAATTTTGCCATTTGTTCCCCCCATGATTTGTATGGATACTAAAAAAGCCCACCTTTTTAAGGTGGGCCTACTCTTCAAGAGATAAAGTTACCCCACCTTGAATCTATCTTTCGTTTTTTTTGTTGCTGTCTTCAATTCATTCATCATATTATTATCAATGACCGCTATTTCGTGTTCAAATTATTTAACTCTAAATCCAGTAAGTGTCAAGCACTTTTTTAAACACTTGCCATACCCGAGCATTGCAACAGTCGTATAAAAGAGACAACGCACTCTTTGAGAGCGGTGATGGCTTCAGGGAAAATTTGACGAAGATCCATAGTATTTGGATGTCTTTCCATAGCATCTTGCAATCCATTCAAGAACGCACGCTGAAGTTCGGTGGACACATTTACCTTGGCTATGCCGAGACCTATCGCATCTTGTATTGTTCCTTCCCCTTTTGCAAGACGAATATTTCGGAGTGCTGCCTCTGTTCCGGATCGATTTACTCCAGAGGAACCGTGAAGCACAAGGGGTACATTCGTTTTTGTAGCTATTTTCTCCAGATGGTCGATATCCAGCGGTTGTATAGCTTCGCCCATACCATGTACACTACCGCAGGCTACTGCAAGGGAGTCACAATTCGTACGCTCAACAAACTCCCCCGCCATCTCAGGCTGAGCATACAGCTTTTTGGTCATCTCCTGTATTGACTTCGGAAACCCTGATCCAGAGTCAATCTTGAACCCGAGGGCTTGAAATTCTCCAAGGCGGGGTATCTTTCCAAGTTCTGCCTCCACCGGTATCTCACAAGCATGGGCAAATTGTACTACCGTTTTTGTCAATCTGACATTTTCCTCAAATGCCTCACAGGACTGAATGAGATCCACGGTGCGGTCAAAGTCAGGATACGAGTTCCCGGATTTTTCCATATAGGTTTTCAGAAGAACTTCACTCCCATCGCACATAAGAGAGGTAAATCCTGCTCTAAGGCAGCGTACATTCAACTCAACGTCGGAACCATGATCCAGATGAAGCACAACCGGCACGGCTGCCTCCTGTGCAGCTGTTTTTATGAGAACCGCACCCCTCTGCAATCCAGCGTAATCAATGGTTTTTCTGCTCAACTGCACTATTACCGGTGCATGCTCCTGCTCAGCTGCCTCAATAATGGCACGGACCATTTCCATGTTATGCGCATTGAAGCCGCCAACTGCATAGTGTTCACTGTATGCTCTCTGAAGGAGTTCCTTACTGGTTACAAGACCCATCCTGCCTCCCACACACCTTTTTTATCGAACAAAACCTTCAAACATTATAATGAAAAAATTTATGATACCCTATTGTGCTTTAAAATGGAACCTGGCTCATAAGGTAAAGGGTAGCCGCACGTCTTCCCTTTTCAATTATATCGACCTGGTATCGAAGCTTTGTACCGAGGACAAAATTTGGCTTCAGGTTTCGAATATACAGGAGTGAGCCTGCAATACCGTTACCATATAGCGCATAGGAGACAAAACTCCAATTGTGTAAAGATCGCTCATAGGGATAGAGATAGGCAAATCGGTTTTCTGCGGAATTATAATAGGTAAGGCACATTGAACCGCTGTTTCGTTCCCCTTTATATAAGAGTTCACCGGACAAACTGACACCGGCATAAATGTTTTGTCCTACAGGGCCCCCGATCCGGTTCTCAAGTGTAACCCGAGACTCGAGATCCTGAGAGAACTCGAAATTCAATGAATTCTTGGACGTGATCCGAACTGAAACAGCATCGGGTTCATAGTAATGGTGATCGATAAGTTCAAGATTCTGCCGAAATTTTACCTTGAATATTTTGAAAAGCGGAAGCTCGATCCTCTGGTTATAAGAAATGCCTCGCTCAAAATTATCTGACCCATCATCAGCGGCAAGCTCACTATAGGTGTAGATCCAGTGAATGAACCGATTCTGTCCCGTTGAATGAAATATACCGAACAAACCACCAGCAAAATTGTTTAAACCGTCGGGAAACTCCAACCCGTGAGGATTAACCAATGTCGCCGGTATATAGGCTCCCCACAGAATGAGACCCGTCTTACCAAACTTTTTCCGGACACCTCCCGCAAGACCAACCGAAGCTATGTAATCTCCATTAAATTCAGCGTAGTAGGAGCGCCTGTGGTATATGGTTCCTGCAACCTCACCGAAAAACTCAAAGGGCTCGTGTAACTTGAAATAAAGATTTGAGGAAAAAGAATTCTTTCCCCTGAAATAGTAGGACGTTTTATCACCCTCACCGGGTTTAAAATTATAGTAGGGATCGACAAGCCTGTTATACTGCGTGTAGTAGAGGGAGCCCCCAATATTCAGGTTTTCGGTTTTTGAGGATAGGTTCAAACCGCCAATGTACTCAGCCAAATTGTTTCTCTTTTCTCGATCACTCTCTTCAGCATAATTTGGATCACTTCGTATACACGATTTTAAACGATTCTTACAGGAGTAACCATCTGGAAACCCATCGATAATTCCCGTGAAATCATCATCGTCCTCATCATTCGGGATGCTGTCATAATCGTTGTCGTTGTATTTATAATAGTCACTTTCACCTGCTGTACAGTCGTAGTGATTCCATGAAAAAAAGGGCCTGATACTGAGACCGGCTATTTCATAATCAATAGCCAATCCCTCCAGGAGTACCGATTTAGTGGTTGAGCTTGTTGGATAGATTCCATCACGATAGCGAGCCAGGTCGTAATAAGGATTGTATAGTATAAGTGGGTAGGATCCCCCAAAAAGCAGCCCCTGCCCAAATCGGGGCATATAGTTGCCCAGAATTATTTTCTGAAATCCTTTAAATTTCTCTATTAGGATATAGTAGCTGCCATTTTCATAGAGACCATGATCTGAATCCTTGACGTATCCTCGGGGATAGCAACCCCCTTCACCGTATCCTTTTACCAGGGTCAGGTTCGTTCTTATATTCTCGAATGGTGAGTACTGTATTCTGTACATAAGATAGAGATCATCATAGCTCAGTTGATCTTGGAAACGATGATAAGTTCGAATGGTAAATCTGTTTGGGATTTCTTCTCCAAAGAGAAAAACAGCAGTGAGAAAAACAAAGATGAATGCAGCAATTGTGAAGAATTTTACGTTCATCTACCGACTCTTCCTTGGCAGGGCCTTCGCCCATGTTTTTTTTGCATTATACCAATACTTTTATTTTTTATCAAGATAATTATAGAAATATTTGTTATTTTAGTCATATTTCTTAAAATAACACAACCGATATTGCCCTTTCGTGCCAAGTCTTTCTCTCTATAAAAAACACAACAATGCCAAAATAAATTTTTAGCACTCTTGACAATAAATTGAAAACCAGTATAATATGCGTAGCTGACAAAAGGGAGGTACAAAACTATGGAAAAAAAACGCATACAAATTGGTATCGTAATTATTGCGTTATTCCTGTTCATTCCGTCTCTTGCTCTTTATGCTGGAGGCAGTAAGGCCTTACGGGCAAAGCTGGATGAATGTGAAGACAATGTAGCAGCTCTCGAAGCCGAAAATTCAGATCTCAAAACCCAGAATGATAGTCTGAATTCGCGGATTAGCCAGTGTCAATCCGATAAAAACAGGCTTGAAGCTGAAAAAAGCGACCTAGAAGGTAAGGTAGCGGAACTGGAAGCTTTGATAGCCTACTGGCAGTCCGAGATCGAAGCGTATGGTTTTGAACCTGAAGACCCGTCGGTAATTTCCAAAACTGTTACCGAAAGAATCCAGCAGAAAGATGCACGTATAGTTGAGCTCGAAGCGGATGTTGAAAGCATGGAAAG
>CAYFYU010000208.1:0-2739 GCA_964347455.1 uncultured Spirochaetota bacterium
TCACAGTCACGTCCTCTGGTCATTGATGGTGAGGAGATGGGGACCACCGATGCCAATGGAAAAATTGAGGTCACGTTTAAAGATACCTCGATAAAAACAGTAACACTGGTGAAAAAATTTTTTGCGTTGAGCACGGTTACCGTCGATCCAGAAGGGAATGCCACCGTCACAGTAGAAATGTCTCCCCAGATCTTTATTCCTGATTTTGGTAACAGGAGAATTGTACGTATCGATGATATGAAAGGCACAAACCGATTTGAATTAAGTTCGGTACCAGGACCATACACCTTCAAAGGGCCTATGTGGATAGAAGCCGATTATGATAAAGGGTTCATATACATCCTCGATGCATCATTCGAATCCTCAGACGACGCACATGTCATTCAAATAAACGATTTTCCTCCAACTGCATCCGGCACAAAAGTTATAAAGCTTTATAATGAAACTTGGAATCCAAGTTTTCCAAAAGCCTGGGATGATTATGTGCGCGGTCCGTCGCAGCTTTCGTGTACCCCAACAGGCAACATCCTTATCGCTGACATGATGAATCGGCGCCTTGTACAGATGAATGGTATCGACGATCCAAATATCGGTATGCCTGGCACAAGCAATTTGCCAGATTCACAGGGTGTGGCTATTCTTCCGAATGGAAGGATACTCCGGGTTCATTCATCTTTAATAGAGGTCGAACTGACCACAATGGATGATATATATGAGACTGGATGGGCTTATTTTACCGGTTCACCGGTTTCATGGGGAATTGGTGATGATGAGTTTCAGGGTGCAACGAGAGCATTGGTCGACGACGTTGGAGGCTATGTGTACATCAGTGATACCGGTGAACGCTTTGGTGCTTCGAATCACAGAATTGCACGGTACAGTATCGATGGATCATTCCGTACCAATTATGGGAGTTTCGGGTCGGGAGTGGGTCAATTTGAGAATCCCGTAATCCTTGCTATACTTCCGGATCGAAGACTCTATATAATGGACGTTGGAAATGACCGGTTGGTTAGAATAGATAGCTTCGAGACAGGGGATTCAACCTGGCAGGAATATAAACCCAGCGGTGATTGCACCTTTTCCTTTAATTATTGGATGAGTTTCTGCTAATTGAAATGGATTAATTCAGATGAGAATTGTGTATTTTTGCTTTGGTCGGGGGAGCGGTTATCTTGTACGAGCTGCCTCCCTTTTTTTTGCATTGAAGCGTGCGAAAGTTTCCTTTGAATTTACAGCTGTTACCAATTGTGACATTCACCATGTTGTAAATCCCTATTTTACGCACCATTTTCTTCAGCCTGAACCAGATAAACTGTTTATAGGAGATCGGGATACTGATCTGTATCATACACTGGAGCAGTTGCGACCAGATCTTATTGTTGTTGATGGAGTATGGGTCCTATTTTTCTCAATCTTAAGTGATTTTACATTTAAGAAAATCCTTCTCATCAGACATGTTCCAGATAAATGGCTCAGTGTGCCTCTTCCAGACGGCCAGGTCATTAAGATAAATCCGGGTGATTATGACTTCGCCTTTAATGTTGAGCCAAATTTTTACATCCCAGGATTTATCGACGTGAATCCATTGATTGTAAAAAATCATGATGAAATTTATACCCGCGAAAAGGCTCGCCAACTTCTTGAAGTTCCTGAAGAAAAAAAACTCTGTGTTATTGCCCATAACGGATTTAAAGGAGAGTTTGAAAAGTTGCTGAAAAAAACAAAAGACGTTCCAAAGGATTATCATTTATACATTACAACGAATCGAAATGAAAATGGACTGTTTCCTCTTGCCGACTATGCAAACGCAATAGACCTATTAATAGGAGGTGTGGGATACAGCCTCTTCTACGAATCCATCTATTTCAATATACCGGCTCAGTTCAAGATTTTTCCAAGGGATAGAGAGGATGTTCGCTGGCGACTAAGGACGAACAGCAATTATACTTTTACAGAGAACGGTGCAGATCAAATAGTGCGAATGATATTAAATGAGAAAACACAAAAAATGACGAAAAAACCCTCATATGATGATATATTATGAAAACGTATTTTGCACCTGGAGTATAAACTATGAAGCTGTTCGTTCCTGGAAGAATATGTCTATTTGGAGAACACAGCGATTGGGCAGGTGGCTATCGCAGGATTAACTCGGAAATTGAAAAAGGATACACTATAATCACAGGCACAAATCAGGGAATACATGCTCAAGTAAGTCAACACCCAACAAAATTGATAATTAAAACGACGCTCAATGACAGCTCTCGAAAAAAACCTTTTGAAATCGATATGAACACCAAAGCATTACTGGAGAAGGCTCATAAAGGAGGCTTTTTTAGTTATGCCTGTGGTGTTGCATACCAGATATTGACACATTATCATGTGAGGGGTTTACAGATCGATAATTACCTTACCGATTTACCATTAAAAAAAGGACTCTCATCAAGCGCAGCAATTTGTGTCCTCGTGGCTCGCGCATTCAACAGAATCTATGATTTGAAGATGACCACCAGAGGAGAAATGGAGTACGCCTATACCGGGGAAATTACTACACCTTCACGGTGCGGAAGGATGGATCAGGGCTGTGCGTATGGAGACAGACCCATATTGATGACATTCGATGGAGACAGGATAGATGTCAGCGAATTAAAGGTACCACAGGATTTGCATTTTGTTATCGTGGACCTAAAAGCAGATAAAAATACCAAGGAGATTCTGGCGAAACTCAATCAGTGC
>CAYFYU010000208.1:2749-4167 GCA_964347455.1 uncultured Spirochaetota bacterium
TGCTGATAGCAAGATGCAAAAAAGTGTGCATGAGTATCTCGGTCCTATCAATAATGATATTGTAGAAAGAGCTATCGATGCAATACAAAATGGTGATGCCCAGACTATTGGCCTGTTGATGCAGGAGGCACAGGACAAATTCGATAAACATCTCATGCCTGCATGTCCTGCACAATTAACAGCGCCGGTACTTCACAGAGTTTTAAATTATAAACCTATACGGGAATTTATATATGGAGGAAAGGGAGTTGGTTCTCAGGGAGATGGGTCTGCACAGTTTATTGCAAAGGATGTTAATAGTCAGCAGAAAATAATCGAAATTCTCGAAAGTGAGCTAGGAATGGATTGCCTCCCACTGGATTTGAAAGCTGCCAGGAAAATGAGGAAAGCCGTGATTCCTGCAGCCGGATTTGGCACGAGGATGTTTCCTGCTTCGAAAGCAATTAAAAAGGAACTTTTTCCAATAATTGACCGTTCTGGCAAGGCTAAACCGGTCATTCTCGCGATAGTTGAAGAGGCAGTCGCTTCAGGAATTGATACCATTGCAATCGTAGTACAGGATAGAGATAGGGGTATATTCGAAGACTTCTTTTTCAATCCACTGTTTGCTGAGAATTACAACAAGCTTTCAAAGGAGGATCAGGGGTACAGCGATAGACTCATTGAAACAGGACATCATATTTCATTGGTGACACAGAAAAAGCAGGAGGGTTTTGGGCATGCTGTTTACTGTGCGCGCGAATGGGTTAACGATGAGTTTTTTATCCTTATGCTCGGAGACCATCTGTATGCCTCTGACACTGAGACTCCATGTACTCGGCAATTACTAGACGTGTATGAAAAATACAATACAAACGTTGTGGGACTTAAGATTATTAAACAAAAAGAACTAAAAAGATTTGGATGCGTTACCGGACAGTGGCATGCAAAAGAAACGATTCTAAATATAACAGAAATTATTGAAAAGCCGAGTGTGGAATATGCCCGGGAACATTTGCACTTGGGTGAAATGGATAAAGGTGAATACCTTGCATTATCTGGTCAATATATATTGAGCCCTAAAATATTTCATATTCTTGAAGATCATATACAACATAATATTCGAGAGGGCGGTGAATTTCAACTTACCTCCTGTCTTGATCAATTACGACAGGAAGATGGGTTTATTGGGTATGTTTTAAAGGGAAGAAGTTTTGACGTTGGCGTTCCAGATACTTACAGGCAGACTATGATCGATATTGATAGGTAAATTTATTCTTTCGATATTGTTTTCTCTCTTAATAAAAATCAATAAAATATATTGGAATATTGTTGAAAGCTGAAATCCTGTCAAAGCGAAAACATCACCCTGGCTTTCGAGAAGGTTTTAAAGGAAAAGATGATAGACGAAACAAATAGTAAAGAGGAAGGAATTCCTT
>CAYFYU010000209.1:0-4136 GCA_964347455.1 uncultured Spirochaetota bacterium
AAATGCTATGGACTTCAAAGATCGGCAGCAAAAGGGCAATCATTGAGTTCGCAGGTTTGAGGCCATCAAGCGAAATGACTAAAGATTTAATTTTCCTCAAAGAGCTTATTGAGGCGGGAAAGATAAAAGCGGTCATAGATAGACGCTATCCGTTGGAGCAAATTGCCGAGGCTCACAGGTATGTCGAAAAAGGACACAAAAGGGGCAATGTAGTCATAACTGTGGAACATAGCAACAAAACCTAGCAGATTAAGAGGCATTGAAATGACGAACAATATCGACAATACAACACTTTACTCAAGCCAGTAAGCAAGGGTCTCGCATTGCTTGCGGCGTTTTTTAGTTTGGCACAGGCCACTATACTAGGAATCAATTTGCTTAATCATTTTAATGCTTTTCTTTTACCAAACAGCGCAGCGATAAATGAATTGCTTTTTGTTGCGAATGCGGTTATTGCAGAATTAACGCTTTGTTTGTGGCTTTTGTTGAAAGGAGTTAGAGAAATAGAGAAGAGATCCTAAGATGGTTATTAAAATTCTAAACTGCTCCGTCCCAAGAGTCTAATCGCATAAGGAATAAAGGCTTCCTGCTGTGGTTTATAGTAAAGCGTATGAGCGATAGCATGAAGCAGATTAAACTGGCACAACAGAGATGAAATACTTAGAGATGAGCAAATTAACCTTCGGGCAATGCGGGATTCGAACCCACGACCTCTGGCTCCGGAGGCCAGCGCTCTATCCAGCTGAGCTAATTGCCCTTCGTTTTCTTAAATGATAGTACAAAACAAGTTGCTAAATAGCAACTAAATTTCACAAAACAATGAATCTTTGAGATTATGAGGTGATTATTGATTATTCAGGGAAAGTTACGCTTCGGTTTCCCTGCCGACCGTGATGGAGCGAGGGTCTGTTGGGCACTTTGCTTCACAAATGCCGCAACCGATACATAATTCCAGATCCATAACGGGGTATCGGAGCAGAAGCTCCTGGCCATCTACTATCTTCGTTTCATCCCGTATTTTTATTGCCTTCTGCGGCACTGGGCAAACCTCCTCACAGACCAAACAGTTTGTGTCCTCTGCGAAAACCACACAGCGTTTTTCATCAATCTTCGCAAGACCCATTTTGGTATGCTTCTTCTCCTGGAGGGTCTGCAGAGGAATCGCGTAGTTTGGACAGACCAGCTGGCAGACCTGGCAGTTGTAGTCGCAACCAAACTCGCCAAATTGTACGGATGGTGTAAAGAGGCTGTCGAACCCGTAGCCGAGCCCGGTTATCTTTATTATCTCGTTCGGACAACTTCTCACACACTGAAAACAGCGGAGACAACGTTGAACAAATCCGGTCTCGTCAGTAACGCCAGTAACACCGGGTGGCCTGATCAGATCTGTATGGATCGACCCTGACAAAGATCGGTGTTCCCTCGAAAAGCCCATTATACTGCTGTCAAATAGTGAGAAAAGAGATCCGGCAATTACACCACCTGCAACTATTCCTCCCTGTCGTAAAATCAGACGACGAGTCTCATCCTGCTCACGGCCTGGTGGAATGAATCCGTAGACAAATCCATTGACAGGGCAGCGAGCCTCAAAGTCAAAACAGAGCGTGCACTGATGCTGCACGATAGTCTTCGTTTCGTACAGGGCTGCTTTCATCGGGCAGTTGTTGCATCGTTTGCAGCCAGAGCACTCCTTTATGTGGAGACGAAATATATTTATCGAACTAATAAGCCCGTAGAGAGCACCCAGTGGACAGATCGTTGTACACCAAAACCTTGTGGAGTGAAGAGAGAGAACGACGAGTATGCCAAAAAAGGATAAACCGAGAGTCGAGAGTGAAAAGATACGGATAATCCAGATATTTGGATGCAGGAACTGAAGAACCGGAGGTGTAAAGAACACGCTGACGAGGATAGCGCCCAGCAGAAACCATGATGGAGGAGACTGAATGATCTTCTTTTCAAATTCCTGGATGTGTTTACTTAATGGATTAATCTTTCGAAACGGTTTTACAACAAAATCGAGCAGTTCTATAAGAGATCCGAGTGGACAGATCCATCCGCAGAAGAACCTTCCCAGAACAAGGGTGAGGATAAGGATACCAGCTATCGGCAGTATGAGTTTTAACTCGAGTTTTAGATGTCAGGAAAGGATTTTCTCCCGGCCAGAAGGGGTTCAGTGCGCGTATAAATACGAAGAGAAAGACTCCGAAAAAAGCGATTTGTGATAGAATGCGTATTGTTTTCAGAGTGGAGGCGTTCTTCATAGCTGTACTAGAGGATGATTTGTTTAGATGAAAAGTCGCTGATCTTGCCGACTCCCTTCTCACTCCCGCGGGCTAAGTATCCAATTTTGAGAGGATCGCTGCCGAACAGTCCGGTCGCCACCACGTCAGCGGTGAGAACGTTTGAGGATGCGATCACCGTGTCATGACGTCTGAGATAGTCCTTGCTTCCCCCCGTCGGTCCGTTGCGGATCATGAGGTTCGTTGCATCGACAACTGTAAGATGCGATTTCACTCCGAGGTTTATATCAGAAATGGCCTCATGAAGCTCCCAATGCCACCGTGATCGTCTGTCACCGGTAATTCCCATGAGGTTTTTCATACCAATGCTCAACTGAGCAGAGGAGTGATGCTTTGCCACCGGTAGGTTTATGAATACATCAGATTCAAGCACATATCGGTTTATCGTTGTTTCTTCAAGAAACTGTGCTCCCTCGATTGTTACAGCGGGGTACAGCTTTTTAGAGACATCATTGACCGAAAGAACCTTTGCTCCTGCGGACTTTGCTGCATCAGCAATGCCAGAGGTTACATAGGTAAGTTTCGGATTATTCAGGGTCCTGTCAAATACATACACCTTAGAGGCAAGCGCCTGAAAACAGAGGTGCACGACGGTTCTGACGATGATGGGATCGGTATTCGCCTTGAGCTCTGGTGGTGAGTTAAAAGCCATGTTCGGCTTTACCACAACGACGTCGCCCGGTTTCACATATTTTTTAATGCCCCCAACGAGGTTAATTGCTTCCTGGGCAGCCTGCGCATAATCAGCACCCTGGACGATTCCAACATCGTATTCATCTCCATGGATGTCGGGAAAAAGCCTGCTCGCTGCAAAATAAAATCCTGTACCCGCAACGGCCTTTAAAAATTCTCTTCTTTTCACGGTAAATGCCTTTTTACCTCTCGCTTAATGGAGCTAGCAAAGAGAGAAACAAATATTATATGATTTGTTATATATTTCAATAGAAATTTTTATCAGCCGTACTCTATTAGCCCTGAAAATGTATGTCTATCGATGAACTTCATCCTTTTTGAAAGTAACGGGTATCTCGCGAGCGGTGATCGAGTAGAAGTTTGAGGTCAGCGTTTCTCCTTGAGGAGATAGAGCCTTTTTTTCAATTCTTTGTTCTGAATCCCCTTTTGCAATGCATCACTGATGATCTTTATTCCCATCTCCTTGTCGTCGATTGCGACGTAACATTCGGAAAGCAACATGGCAAGCTGGAAATTCAATCCCGATATATTTTTAAGCTGATTAAGATTCTCAATCGCAGCTTTAAAATTATTCTGTCTCTTGTCGAGGATGCTGAGGCCCAGAATTGCATAGTAGTCAAACTCGTTTTCTATAGCCTTGTTGTAGTAATGCCGTGCTGTCTCGATATCGTCCAGATTCCTGTATGCATCACCCAAACGCGTGAGAATTTTTTTATTGTGCGGATCGATCTTCAGTATCATGTCCCAGTACTCAGCTGCCTTGGCGTACTCATGAAGCCCCCTGTAGGAATCGGCAATCCCGTAGAGAGCATAAAAATTGTTTTCCTCCTGTTTCAATGCCTTATAAAAAAATTTTAATGCTTCATTATACTGCTTCAATTTCCTATAGCAATTTCCAGTATTTGTAAGGACGATAATATCATCGCTCTGAAATTCAAGCAGCTGGTGCCAATATGAGAGGGACTGGCGATAATTTTTATGCTCAAAAT
The DNA here is from genome assembly GCA_964347455.1 of uncultured Spirochaetota bacterium. Classification (GTDB taxonomy): domain Bacteria; phylum Spirochaetota; class B62-G9; order B62-G9; family DRHN01; genus JAGLSF01. The sequence goes on from CAYFYU010000209.1 coordinate 3,986, forward strand.
AGAGATGTCCGAGGCCTGCCAGCGCATATGGGTTCTTCGAATCAATGGAAAGCGCAGCATTGTATCGTTCGACCGCCTTTTCAAACTGGCCCGTTTTTCTGTAGGTATCGCCCAATCTGGTGAGAACGGCAATGTCAAACTCATTTTCACT
>CAYFYU010000210.1:0-244 GCA_964347455.1 uncultured Spirochaetota bacterium
TGTATTGAAGCGCACCCGTGTAGTGCTCGATGACCTGCGGTAGACTGTTGGCCACGTTATTGAAAGGCGCTTTTCCGGTGTCCACGTGAACATTGAAACTCTGCTGGTTACCGGACACGGTCAGCTTTGCCTTGCCCTTCCACGATCCCGGACCCTTGTTGATCACAAGGACCGATTCAGTCTTCTTCCTCTTGACCTTGCCGACGTACCCCGCCGACTGGGCCCAGGTTTGGATATTGACAAC
>CAYFYU010000210.1:401-1467 GCA_964347455.1 uncultured Spirochaetota bacterium
TATGATCATCACCCCGCCAGATACGAACAGAACGAATCCTATCGTGAAAATGCCGAGACCTAGCGCGGCAAACGGAAAGATCCAAATGGTTTCGTAAACGGGCGTTTCACGTATCCAGTCGCCGTCTTGATCCACATACCCAACCACGTTCTCTTCGGGAACCGGAAAATAGTTCAGGACGAATCCCAGGAGCAGAAGAACGACCCCGATTATCGCGAAGGCTGCTCCGATCTCACCGAATTTCTTAGCTCTCATGTTCCTTTCCCGATACAATATTGGTTTGAGGGTATTTATCGGTGTCGTTTTTATTGTCAGCATGGAAAGGAACTCCAGGAGCAAAGTATTAAATCGCAATACCCGAATGTATTATTGATAATCACCGTGGAATAATAATGATGGAGCGTTCAAGATGAGAACCAAGAAGATACCCAGCAACGAGTTGGAAAGGTACAGTCAATCCTTCTACAAGACAAAGAATGTTATTAGCCTCATTGTCTACGGAATCGCGGCATTCATTTTCTGGTTTATAGCCTTCTACCTGACATGGCAATCCTTTGAATATTTGGGTCATGCCGTGATATTGGATCAATTAGGGGGTTTTCTCATCATCGGAACCTGTTATCTCGCAGGACTTCTCGCACTGGCGGGGGTGGTGGAGGTCGGTTCCGAGATGATATCGGACTTCATCAAGGGAAGGTCCATACTGATGATCATGGAAAGGGAGAGAGCCTCCGAGAGGAAGACGAGCAAATAGGGGGATTTCTGGGGATAGTATGAATCTAGCCTTTGAACACAATTTTTTACTGTGTCCAGGAAAAGGCTTATAACATCAGAAAAGGTTAATCAACTTGTGACAAATATAACTGCTGAAGAGATATTCAACCAGGTCTATGAAGAAGCCAAAAAAGATCCTAACATAATAGGTTTCTTTTTAGGTGGATCAAGGGCGAAAGGATTTGAAACCGATTATTCAGACTACGATATGGTTGTAATAGTGAAAGATAACCTGTTGAAACACTTTCGAAAAAAGTATGGCAAGATAAAGCATAATGATGTTGACTTAGCG
>CAYFYU010000210.1:1494-3058 GCA_964347455.1 uncultured Spirochaetota bacterium
TCTCAAGGTCCTAATTGATAAAAATGAAAAGGTGCAAAAGGTTGCCACTGAAAAAGGGAAGGTACCCAAAGAAAAGGTAAAATCATTTATCATGGAACAATTGGATGGGTACATAAATTACCTGTATCGCTCATTAAAATGTCACCGTGGCAACGATTTGATGGCTGCGCGTTTGGAAGCAGCTTTTTCGATACCGTATTTTCTCGATGTGATATTTGCCCTCCATGATAGAAGACTGAGACCATACTATAAATACTTGGAGTGGGAACTAACAACGTTTCCTTTGAAGAAATTTCCCATGAAGCCAAAACAAATTCTCAACGTAATTTCAAAGATATTAGATGATGCCGATATCAAAATGCAGCAGAAATTGTTGAAGATATCCGAAGAAGTATTCGGGCGCGAAGGATATGGAAAGGCTTTTGACAGCTGGGGCGAAGACCTCTATTGGATGAAGAATTATGGAAAATGAAAAAGTGAGAAAGTACAATTTAATAATATTCGACCTAGATGGAACACTCACAGACCCAAAAGTCGGAATTATCAAGTCTATTCAATATGCGTTGTCCAAATTCAATATTGAAGAAAGCAACACAGATAAGCTCATGCAATTCATTGGTCCCCCGTTATTGGAATCATTCGAAAAGTATTACTTTCCTGAGAAACCGAAAGCTCGAAAAGCCGTTGATTTCTATCGAGAGTATTACTCAGAAAACGGAATCTTTGAAACTAATCTATACCCTGGAATATTAGATTTATTATCACAAATCTACAAAAAGGGAAGGCAAATGATCGTTGCCACATCAAAACCTACGGTGTTTGCAGAGAGAATCTTGAAACATTTTGATCTTTTTGCTTATTTCAGTTCAATCGTCGGCAGCAACCTTGACTGTACTCGAGCTTCGAAAGACGAAGTCATTAAATATGCTATTTCGGATTTATCTGGAATCCAAAAGCATGATATGATAATGATCGGAGATCGTGAACAAGATATTATTGCAGCCAAGAATTTAGGAATCGATTCAATTGCCGTGACCTATGGATACGGTTCAATTAAAGAATTGCAGAAAGCTGAGCCAACCTATTTTGCGAGTTACACTGTCGATTTAAGGAGATTATTGGAAGTGTAAAGATGAGAGTGATCAAATGAAGTCTGGAGAAATGAAACGAAGTGTAGTGAAAGTAAAAGTTAGACATGCTAAACCAGATGACTTCAAACAGATTTCAAAGCTGATGCAAGAATTTATGGGTGATCCGGTGAACGATAGGAAAGATTATTTCGAGAGTGCTTTGAAATCCAAGGACTACGTTGCATTAGTGGCAGAACTTGAAAAGAACATTGTTGGCTTCTTAGATATATGGAGCTTTCCCGATATTGGTCATGGAGCTACTTTAGGCTTAATCGGAATCTTCGTTGTTAGGAAGGAATACCGTGAGAAGGGAATAGGAAGCAGTTTGCTAGAAGAAAGTATGAAAATAGCCAAAATTAGGAAATTCCACGAGTTCCATGTTTGGACGGATTCTCATAACAAGAAAGCGATTGAAATCTATAAAAAGCATGGTT
>CAYFYU010000210.1:3068-4085 GCA_964347455.1 uncultured Spirochaetota bacterium
AAAAGGAATTCGATTGATATCCTTATATTTCGAAGGACAAATGAGAGTTTCGCGAGTGTTTTGACGAACACTTGTCTGTAAAAAGGTCGACTTGACCGGGGTAGAAACAAAGAGACTATATGGGGGTAATTTCATATTCTTGTCGGTAAAAGTCAAGGTTGAGGCTTTAGTGCGAGTAAATTTCAATGAAGGTCCCACGTCTAAATATTCGCTGAAGAGGAGTGAGAATTGATGTATCCATACCCCATAGCCGTAGCAATTAGATTCAATGACCACATAAACAATCAAGACCTGGATAAACTTGCAGAGCTAATGACAGAGGATCACAGGTTCATTGACAGTGATGGAGATGAGGTTCAAGGACGAGAAAGAATGACAAAGAGCTGGGCTGATTTCTTCAGGCAATTTCCCGACTATAGGAATATCTTTACACAAGTTGAATCAAGAGACAATCTCGTAATTATAATTGGTCATTCTGTATGTTCGGAAAAATCACTGAATGGACCCGCAATTTGGACTGCGCTCATCAAAGACAATCGAACTGAAGAATGGCGGGTATACAAAGACACCGAAGAGATTCGTAAACAACTAGGCATTTTATGAATATAGACATACTCTAGACATTAACCGAGTGATTCCCCGCCCCTAGCAGGGGAAGAAATTATATCTGATGAGTTCGATTTATGTGTTAAAGGGTGGGCCAAGGTGAGGCTTTGGGGAGAGAGACAATGGACGAGAGTTATCGAATTACAACCAATGATGGTCGTGAGTGCATAATTAGGCACGTTACCGAGGACGACATTTCTCAACTTGTGGCTTCTATCAATTCAGTTGCGGAGGAGCGGGTATACATCGCAAACGAAGGAATTGAAGATGTTGAACGCTTTGGAAAGAACCTTTTCGAGCAAATTGAATGGGGTAACTGGATCTTCATGGTTGTTGAAATCGATGGAAAAGTCGTGGGACATTTCAATCTGCAAATCGTTGAGAAGTTTCGTATCATACAGTTCCAGAAGC
>CAYFYU010000211.1:0-3957 GCA_964347455.1 uncultured Spirochaetota bacterium
TTCCCACAAAGGGATTAATCAAGATGGCACTAAAATTTTCGGAGGATGTTAAAGCTCAAGGAATTGCAGAACTACGTGAAGCGTATATCGCTCCCGACAAAAAGCTATTGTGGTGTACTTGGGAGACCGAGAACCTTGAAGGGTTGCAAGAGGCATTTGACGAAATGAATAAAGAAACGGGGTTGAAATCGGAGCTAAGGGAAGTTGAGATCTTTTATCCAAAGTGAAACGTCCTAGATCATAGGAGCAGAAGCGGGTCATCGTTTCCCCATATAGCCGTTCTAACCCCATCAGAATTGAAGAGCCCACCGAGTTGGTGGGTACTTTATTGCCCTAATCTACTAAGCTTGCGATATGTTGCTCTGTATAAATAAGGCGCCCCCGGAGGGACTCGAACCGCTAATCTACTGATTCGATGTTTTCTTGTATTGAGTCCACAAGATATTTTGGAGTGTTACATCATCCATCCTCTCAAGTAAAACGCACCTGATTTGTACATCCTGTCCACTCAGATCAATGATTCTGTGGCATCTGCAATACAAGTGCAGTATGAGGACGATGGGATTTGAACCCATGATGGGGGTTTTGCAGACCCATATTCGATTAGATACCCTTAATTGACTAGAACCACCAATAATAAATCTACCTCTCCAAGGATTGTTAGAAATCCATGCCGGAGAATGAAGCCGAAAAGGACTCAAAATCATCTCTCGTTCGTCGCGGATCTCGTCTGGTGGCAGCCAGACGGTGGGGAGGTTGCCGAGGTGGACCAGTGTGGCGAGGTCTTTGTCATCGAGTTTGTCGGTCTTAATGATGTTGCCCATGGTGGCCTTTGGACTAGCTGCGTGAGCCAGAAGCGGGATGTACCCCTATCTCATCCACGATCCAATAGTAGTTGCTGTCGGTTTTAAGGACCACGGGAGCTCCTTCAGGGAACCTAGAGAGAAAGCACTTAGTGACTGCGGAATGGTGGTTGACCCCGGTTATCTCAACAGATAAAGTAGTAGTGACGAGAATGGCAAGAAGCGAGTCGCGTCTGTTGGCATCACACCTATCATGGGTTCATGTTGCACCCTTTTTTTCACTGGGTTTATCTTACAACTACCAGTGTAGCGGGAGGAGCAGCGCTTTCATATAAGCAGCAGACCTGGGATGCGCGGCGAATTGATAACGACCAGATTGATCCCCTGCCGCTCATCTCGTAGCCGTTAGAAAAAGCTCAGTCTGATGAAAAAACGCGTTTGTATAGCTATATTGACGATGGGATTCAGCGGATTGGTTGCTGAGATACTCCTTTTAAGGGAGTTTCTGATCATTTTTTCTGGTAACGAATTTTCCATCGGTATTATTCTGGCCAACTGGCTTGTTCTCGAGGCATTCGGATCCTTCTATCTTGGCAGGAAGGTTGAGAAATACAAATTTAAGATTGAAGCATTTATATTTATTACACTTCTTTTCGCCTTATCCTTACTCATATCGATTTATCTGATACGCATCCTAAAAGGGATAATGGGTATTTCTGTTGGTGAAAACATCGGTTTCCTACCAATGTTTTATTCCTCATTTCTTATCCTTTTGCCGGTAAGCAAACTTCACGGCGCATTATTTACTTTCAGCTGCCATATTTATTCCATGTTTTCTAACCAGGAGGCATCATCTGCAGGGAGGGTATATGCTTATGAGACAGTGGGCACCGTTATTGGGGGAATTGCCTGCACTTATCTCTTAATACCCTATCTTGATACATTTCAGGCACTCTCGGGGTTAGCCGTATTGAATTCAGTAGTATGCCTTGCATTAATTATCCCGTACCGAAGAACTGGACTATATCAGAAAATATCTCTGATGATCTCGAGTGCCTTTACTATCCTATTTTTGGTTTTCACAACTCAAGCGTACAAGCTGCATAACTCTTCAATCAGTGTGCAATGGAAAAACCACAATATCGTCCATTATCAAAATTCACAGTACGGCAACATCTGCGTCATAGAAAATGAAGGCCAATACATATTCTTTCAGGACGGCGCTCCAAACATCATAACGCCTATTCCGGATATACCATTTGTTGAAGAATTTGTTCATCTTCCGCTTCTTGCCCATCCTGAACCCAAGAAACTCCTTATCTTGAGTGGCGGCGCAGGTGGTGTAATTAATGAAGCGCTAAAACATCCATCAATAGAAACGATTGAATATGCAGAACTTGATCCGCTGCTCATTGATCTATTTAGGAAATTCCCTACACCGCTGACCGAATCCGAGTTGAACGAGAGAAGGGTAAAAATAGAACATATTGATGGTCGTCTGTTGCTTCAGACAACACGGAGTAAGTACGATTTGATTTTAGTGGGGATTTCGGATCCATCTAATTTGCAAACAAATAGGTTCTTTACAAAAGAGTTCTTTTCCCTAGCCCGAGAAAGACTGAATGAAAGGGGCATACTTGTCCTTGCTTTGCCCGGTTCTTTAACTTACTTAAATGAAGAATTGAAGAACTTAAACAGTTGTATCTTTCATACTTTGAAAAGTGTCTTTCCTTATGTTCGAGCAATTCCTGGAGATGGCACCAATCTCTTCCTCGTATCAGATTCTTGGGACATTTCAACGCTTGACAGGACGCAGATTCAAGAAAGGCTGAAACAGCGGAACATGGAAACTGCCGTGATGATTCCCTGGTATATTGAGCAAAAATTGCATTACGGATGGCAGGATTGGTTCTTTAATTTCATTGAAGGGAGTAGTCAGAAAACCAATTCTGATTTCAACCCTCTAGGAGTGTTCTACAGCGTCTCTCATTGGAATGCACTGTTTGCACCTTCACTTCGCTGGCTCTTTAGGCAATTTGAGGGGATAAGCTTAAGGACGATTGTTCTCCTATTTGTCATTTTTCTTCTGCTTTATTTCATATTCAGATCAAAAATAATATCATCCCTCCAGGCAGGCATATCCTTGTCCATTTTCACAACAGGTTTTGCTGGAATGATATTTGACCTTATGCTAATTTTCACATTTCAATCGATTCTTGGATATGTGTTTTCCTGGATTGGGCTTCTTGTGGCATCTTTCATGGCTGGGGCAGCTTGTGGAGCGATGTTGATTGCGATATTTCTGGACCGGATAAAGAGTAGTTTTAAATTCTTTATAAGAATCGAATTGGCGATCATATGTTTTTCTATTGGCTGTCCGTTTATTTTTCTCGCAGCAAATGAATATCTGGTTGGTACGGACACATTCTTCTTATTCAGATTGTTATTTCTAGCAATTTCATTTGTTGGTGGACTTTTAATTGGTTCCCAATTTCCACTGGCAAACAAACTATATCTAAGGAATAACACAAGTTTAACCAAAACGGCTGGGTCACTTTATTCCGCTGACCTGCTAGGAGGGTGGCTAGGAGGAATGATAGGCGCTGTTGTGCTATTACCCGTTCTTGGCCTTGTCGGCACCTGCATCACAGTTGGGCTACTTAAATTATCAAGCTTCATTGTCATAAACACCCTGCCCAAATAACCTCTACAGGGAGGTTAAAGATGAATAATCATTTTGACGAAAAAATTACACGACGAGATTTTCTGAAAGTCACAGGTGGACTGTGTTTAAGAATAGGGCTACCTTCAATCTTCCTTTCTTCCTGTGCGCCAGATTCATCACCCATTGCATCAGAAACAGCAATTGTTACGGAGACAGCAGTTGCAACAAAAACAGCAGTAGCGGCAGAGACAGCAGTTGACCATATAGGATCAGATTTTGAACCGGCCTATCTGAAACTTCACAAAACAGGTGAACTCCAAAGGCGAGCAGAAAAACTCTGGGAGATTGTAGAGAGTTGCCGGCTGTGTCCGAGACAATGCGGCGTCAATCGTCTTGAAGGAATGAGTGGGTTCTGTCAATCTCCCGGGGTACAACTTGTTGTTTCATCGTTTCATCCGCATTTTGGTGAAGAAAGGCCACTTGTCGGGA
>CAYFYU010000212.1:0-3059 GCA_964347455.1 uncultured Spirochaetota bacterium
GGGCATTTTTTTCTGTAAGTTGCCCCTGATAAAAACGTAAGCATAGGACGTCTAACGCATTTGCATAACTTAATGCATTGATATCGAAATCCTGATTGGATACCATGATGAGAGTGTCATAATAAAATCCGCCTAATTCTGTAACATATCTGAAAGCATCTTGCGCTTTAATAACCAGCTTTTGTATATCAGACTCCCTGACAGGAGAATTATCTTTCCATTTGCACTCCACCCATATATCACCTCTATTTGCAAACAACCCTTTACCTTTTATGGTTATGTGTATATCTACATCATAAGAATTACTTCCATTAATACCTTTAGCACGCGCCGGCATTCCAATCTATTTGCAGACAACCCTTCACCTTTTATGGCTATGTGTATATCTACATCATAATTAATTCCATTAATACCTTTTGCACGCGCCGGCATTTCAATCTCAGGCGATAATCTTCCAAGGTATTTTATCAATTGTATTTCCACTTCTTTTTTAAATCCATGGCCTTCGTTATAAGAAATGGATTGTTTATTCGATGGTTTATTCAAGATTGACTTCCGTCTTCTTCCCCTCAAATCCCTTACTCAACTTTCATACAGATGTTAATAGAAAAGTAAATCCTTCGCAGTGTTTATGTTAATGTTTTTTCTGTTTGTGATTCTGGCTGTTTTTACGTATGATTTTTAAGATTGTTATAATTATACCCTCTATGCCACCGGTTTCTCAATACTTGCGACCGCACATAATCACGCGTAGATGGGCATGTTCGTTCGTAAATAATACCCTCTGGATAAAAGTAAAGCAGCAGGAACAAAGCACACAATGGAGGCAATGATGTTACTATGAGTCGGAGACAGGTATATCCAAATAAAGCCAAAACATAAAATATGAAGGCAGCATAAAACATGTTTAGAATAGCAGCTACCCTTAAAATCTTTACAGATATTTTTTGAATTTTTAAATTACTGTCTATTTTGGCACTTCTTTCTTCCATATAAGCTTTTCGCTTATTTCGTGAAATAATACTTAATAGAAATACTTCCAATAACATAAATCCAACCATTGCTACAACGATAATGATGGCGATGCCTGCTGAACTCATCTTTTTCTGATATCCGGTACCATAAAATCTTCTGGAAACATTCTATAAGTTAAGATAGAAGTCTATTGTGAAAGAACATGTTTGTCAATATGTATAATTAGAACTTACTTTGGAGAAATGAAGGCCCGAACAATGATGAATGAAAGAGCAGAACAAAGAGCAACGTCACAGGCCTCGATTCGCTAAAGGGAGTGCAAAAAGTTGTTTTCATAAATACATATAGGTAAGAAAGGAACGATACTAAAGTTATTATTTCTAAAAATAGAATTGCAAAAAGTAAATATGATCCACAGTCATGGTGTCAACGTTAATGTTGTAGTCATAAAATATACTTGTACAGCCAAATTACAGTCTGACGGTTTGTTTGAGACTCGGCACTTGAGCAAGTCAGACAATATGATCATAGCTCTTAAATGTCGAGAGGGCATGTGGCTGAGGTGAAAGAGTGCGTGATTTATGCAGAAAAGCTCTTAGCCTAAACAGAGATTTGTAATGCTTACATTTTCTCCTCGTCGGGTACGGCCGGTTCCACATAGGCTATGTCTGACAACGGAGCCTGTGACCCTAGGTTGTTACTCTCGGTAAGAGGATAATGAGTAGAGCGATTCACTTGAAGCATTAACACGTCGAAGCGATTATAATGGCCGGTGATGTCTCGGGTATATTTACCAGCAACAATCTCTTCTATATCAAGGTCCGCACACAGAACTGTTTCACCGTGCACATCAGGGCCAACTAGAAACTGCCCTTGCGGGTCAACAATGCTAGAATGAGCACCGTCGCTCATGAATTTCTTTCGTGCCGTTTCATCCAGCTCCATGGCATCCTGCATTTCGTCAGTGAAAACACCAGTACTGCTAAGCACGAAGATCCTGCCCTCATGGGCATGAGCCCTGATACTAATGTCTATTCCGTCGATTACATTTCTCTGGTGGGCTAAGGCAAATGCGGGCCATCCTGCAACGTGAATAACCTCTCCTTTAGCCAACAGCGTGAACCGGGCTAGAGGGTTAGCATGCTCACCACAGATCAAGCCTGATAGACGGCCGTATACCGTATCAAATACCTCAAGTGTACTCCCATCACCAGCTGTATGCACGAGCCGTTCATGAAGGGTAGGCATTAGCTTGCGATGCTTGCCCAATAACTCGCCATTGGGACCAAAGAATAAAAAAGTGTTGTAGAGAGTGCCATAGGTGTTAGCCTCCTTCTCATTTATGCCCATGATGACATAGGCTCTCGCCTTTTTAGCAGCCTGACCGATCTGGTCGGTCGCATGGCTAGGTACTGCCACTGCATTCTTAAATAGCTCTTTATAGAAACGCATGATGAAGGGATGTTGCCCTCCATAGAAACTATACCAGTGTGGGTAAGCTGGGATGTAGCACTCTGGAAAAGCGATTACCTGTGCCCCCAGATCAGCAGCCTCCTCGATAAAGCGAGATGCTTTAGCTACCGTGGCCTCACGATCCAGAAAGACTGGCGCAGCCTGAACCACGCCCCCCTTTAGCCTTGGGAATATATCGCCCATAGTAGATCCTCCTTTCTAGACCTTAACAATAGGCCCCTTCCTCCCCAGATTCAAAGTGAAGTGGAAAGCGGTTGCTGTTTTTGCTTAATACAATCTACTTTTGGAATGTTATCATAAGCAGTCTATGTTATCAATGATAGGAATAAGTGCCTAGCGCTACACTTAGTGTTAGTTTGGTTGCTTGAGTTGCGTTTCTCTAAGTTTAGGGAGATCGAAATGAGGTAGTCCCTAGGCTTACTAGAAGCCCGTGAGCAGGTGTGGGAATCACCAGACCGGTAGGTTTTCCTCGTACCACTCAATGGCTTAGCGGTATAATTGCTTAAACCTTCTACATTCTTGTAGATAGCGCGGGGTAACCCAGAGTCCGACTTTTGTCTAACGTGACTTCCCATTGCACAGTCGTCCAGATTGTGTAAAGTAACACTTGC
>CAYFYU010000212.1:3069-3848 GCA_964347455.1 uncultured Spirochaetota bacterium
GTTGCCTTTGTACTCCTGTTGGTATTGAGCTTAGCTGTGGTTTTTCAGAACCCCCGGGATAAAAGCAATCGATTTCTGTTCGCGCTCTGTTTGAATTTAGCATTATCTGTCGGAGCAGGCGGTCTGCTGCATTTGTCGACGAGTGAATCGGAAGCCAATTTCTGGAATAGGTGGCCCTATATCTTTGGTATTCCTAGCTATATTTTTTCAATAGAATATAGTCTTGGGTCTCCCTTACAGTATTCAACAGATTCATCGTGCTTTCCCGAACTCCTATATCACATTCATAACCCTTACTAATCTCGGAATAAAGCTGCTTTATTTATCCGTAGAGAATAATTTGTGCTTCCTCAACTTGGGCGACTTTTTAAATAACTTGGTCTGAGTAATTAGAAAGAAATAGCTCTTCATAGAGATCGTCGGCTTCCTTTAAGAACAATGTTACTGAATACGGTATGAAACTAACCTCCTCCTTGCTTCACTGAGTAACCAAAAAGGGCACCAGCCACGGCATTAACTTAGCGGTTCCAGTGCCCTTCTCATCCCGTTTGCCCCCTACACCAAGCACTATTCTGTTAATCTCAAGTCTCTTTCATATGTTGGAGCTTCAATATAGTCCTTAGTTATTGGCCTGTCAATATTGTCAATAAATCTAAATGAGAGAAGAATCACTGGGCGTGCGGAATTTAGCTTCAAATATTGGTGGAGCTGGGGTGACAATAGTTAGAACTTTTTCGATCAGTTTCAGCTTATAAGCTGCATAAACCTGACAAGAAGTA
>CAYFYU010000213.1:0-3819 GCA_964347455.1 uncultured Spirochaetota bacterium
ATTAGTTATAGACCTAAAAAGGAGGAAGCTGAACAATGAGAACCAGAACGTTGATGTCAGTATTGCTTATGGCTGTACTCATCATTATCGAAAGTGCCTTCGCTGAGCTTATACATGATTCTGTGTTCGAGGGGAACCTAAGAGAAGTAAAGCGTTTAATTAAAAAAGGAGCTGATGTGAATGCTGAGGATGAATTGGGTTTGACTCCTTTGCATATTGCAGCGAAAGCGGGACATGGAAATGTAGTTGAATTTCTTATTTCAAAGGGACCCGAAATAAATGCTATTGAATCATTAGATAACTTAACTCCTTTGCATTTTGCTGCTTCTCGTGGACATAAGGAAGTTGCGGAAGTTCTTATTTCAAATGGCGCTATTGTAGATTTTAGAAGTAAATCTGGTCGAACACCTCTTCATTTTGCATCTGAACAGGGTAAAAAGGAGGTAGCAGATTTATTGATAACAAGAGGTGCCAATGTGAATAATGGAGATGGAGATGGTTGGACACCTTTGCATCTGGCCGCCCTCGGTGGATATGAAGATGTGGTGGCGCTACTAATTTCAAAAGGAGCTGATGTGAATGCTGAGCATATTCGGGAAAAAACCACACCATTGCATAATGCTTCAAAATATGGCCATCTTGAAGTTGTCGAACTGCTTCTATCTAATGGTGCTGATGTTAATGCTATATCGATAATGGGTTGGGGCACTCCACTCGCTCTTGCTATTCACGATGGACATGATGATGTAGCAGAACTGCTTCGCTTACATGGTGGACATGAATGATATATATTGATATTTATTTATATTAAATACTGTCAGTAGAATGTCTTGATGTACTCCGCATCAGCTCTGCATCTGGTAAAGCATCCTTGGGAAAATAAAATATACAATAAGGAGGTATTAAAATGTCAGTTGAAGAGAACAAAGCTAACTACCGCCGCATTACTGAAGAGATTTGGATTAAAGGGAATATAGCATTAGTGGATGAATTATTTGCCCCAAACTACGTCAATCATGATCCCATGGCTCCCGAGGTTCGTGATCTCGATGGATTCAAGCAATACATTGTCTCTACCCGAACCGCCTTTCCAGACATGGATGTTACCCTTGATGACCTGATCGCTGAGGGAGATAAGGTTGCAGGACGCTGGACATTTACTGGAACTCATAAAGCTGAATGGGGTGGTATCCCTGCAACAGGAAAGCAAGTAACAATGACGGGAATGACTATTAGTCGTTTTGTTGATGGAAAAACTGTCGAAAACTGGTGGAGCCTTGACAGTTTGGGATTGTTGCAGCAACTCGGGGTCGTTCCTCCATTGGAGTAAGGTGACAGTAAACTAATGTAATTTTACTATTACCGCCAAGAATAGCCTGACACATCCCGCATCAGCTCTGCATCTGGTTAATGCGTCCTTGTTGAATCTAATCACAAGGAGGAAGGTAATGAAGACCAGAACATTTGTATCAATATTTGTTCTTGTAGTGGCTGTACTGATTATTGTGGGGAGTTGTGCTACCAAAAAGAAGACATATATTTCTTCAGACTATGTTTTTAAGGAACTATCTGGTATTTGGTATAATGAGGAGTATGAAAACCCTGCCATAACTGCCTGGCCAAAGTATATTGTCCGTTCAGATGGCAGTTTTGAGGAATTAAAAGAGTTTGTCGGATCTTCAGTGCCTAATCGTCGACCTGGTAAATACATATCTATAACTGAAGCATGGACTGATGCAAAAGGAAACATCTGGTATCAAGCAAAGGCCAAAATGGATTGGATGGATCAACAGTTCTATTATGAAATCGGTAAAATCAGTAATGCGGGAGAGGTATTTGAGTCGGTTTGGTCATATATTGATTTTCCATCTGAAATTGATTCTGAAAACCTTCTTTATGAAATCTATTACCGCCAGTAGAATGTCTTAGTTTAAGTAATTAAGTTACTACTACCATTTTCTCATCAATGTTAAACTTGCCGTCAATAATCCAAAAAGAGAGGAATATATAGTATAATTGCTTGACAAAAATACTAAGAATAATAAAATATCTAAATCTACTAAGATAATATTTAACTCTATGAAGTTTTATCGTAACTATTTTACTTAAGAACCATCTGATATTAGTGAATCTCGAATACCCAATGGATAATAATCATCCTGGCCCCTAAGTTACGTGGTAGTTCCCAAAATTAAAAGGGAGGTATACATGAACAAAATTGCTGAAATTATGAATGGAGCTCTGAGTGCAATCCTTATAGCTATTGGTTATGCAGCATTGTGGTGCGGAATATTCTGCCTGATTGGTAACAATGTTGGCGCGAACTTTGCAGAAAGTTTCGGCTGGATGCAGATGTGCGCCATGGGCTGTATAATCTTTGGTGTGATATTAATGGTTTCGGGTATTGCTTGGTTTTTCATAGTGAAGCCAAAGTCCTAACTAATATACTTGTCATTGTATTTTTAAATACTAAACTGAAATTGCTTCATTTTTTCGTACGAAGATCATGTGTCTTTGGGACATAGACGAGTATTATAACGAACCGTTTTTCAGTCTTACTTATAAATTATCTATACTTGATATTTCCACTACCGCCAGTAGAATGTTAGATACATCCTGTATCATCTGTACATCGGATTAGCACATCTCAGTAATCCAAAAAAATCCCACCAAAAACACTCCTTGACAAAAATCAGCATAATGAGAAGCTAGTAAATAATAGCAAGAAAGTAGTTACCCACACTGTTTCGTTCTTTTAAAGTCACTTCTCGTAGACCTTGTAGATAGTTATGATTTAGTATCGTGTTGTTGTTTTTCTTCCTTCTTTCTCCGCACCACGGTCTTTACCTAAAATTGTGGACACATAGACAAGTTAGTTAAATATTAAAAAACAGGGGGTCCACAGTGTCAGGTGAGGTAAAACCAAGAAGGAAATATGACAGAGAGTTTAAGATCCAAGCAGTGAAACTGCTAATAGAGAGTGAAAAAACCACAAAGGAAATAGCAGAAGATTTAGGTATTCACAGTGGGATTCTAACGAGGTGGAAGAGAGAATACAAAGAATATGTTGAGAATGCATTTCCAGGGATGGGTAAATTGAAGCCAGAGGATGAAGAGCTGAGGAGATTGAAGAAAGAGAACGAGGATCTGAGGCAGGAGAGAGAAATATTAAAAAAAGCCTTGGCCATTTTCTCAAGACCTCAAAGATGAAATATAAATTTATCGAAAGATACCGCTGGGGAGTTTGAGGTGGGGAAAATGTGCCGAGCGTTAGGGGTATCTCGGAGCGGGTATTATGGGTGGCGGAAGAGCCCAAAGAGCAGGAGAGAGAAAGAGAATGAGCAGCTGGTGGGAGAGATCAGAGAGATACACGAAAAGAGCCGTTACACTTATGGGAGTCCCAGGGTACATGCGGAGTTGCAAGGAAAAGGGTATCTCATTGGTCGCAATAGAGTTGCGAGATTGATGAAAAAAAACAATATACGAGCGAAAACGAAGAAGAAGTTCAAAATAACGACTCATTCGAAGCACGGTTATCCAGTAGCAAAGAATCTTTTGGGAGATGTTCAGGTTAAGAGGTCGAACCAGGTATGGGTTTCTGATATCACTTATGTTCGGACTTTTGAGGGATGGCTGTATTTGTGTATTATCATGGACCTGTATTCGCGTAATATAGTGGGCTGGTCGATGGAGGAACGGCTAACAAAGGAGTTAGTGTTAAAGTCACTAGATATGGCGTATACCAGGAGAAATTCTTTGATAGAGCTCATATTTCACTCTGACAGAGGCTCTCAGTATGCGAGTGAAGGGTTTAGAAGA
>CAYFYU010000214.1:0-3796 GCA_964347455.1 uncultured Spirochaetota bacterium
AAGCCGAAAATTCAGATCTCAGAACCCAGAACGACAGCCTGAGTTCGCAGGTTAGCCAGTGTCAATCTGATAAAAAACGGCTCGAAGCTGAAAAACGTGACTTGGAGGGGAAGGTCGCCGAACTGGAAAATTTGATAGCCTACTGGCAGGCCGAGATAGAAGCATACGGTTTTGAACCTGAGGACCCGTCGGTAATTTCCAAAACAGTTACCGAAAGAATCCAACAGAAAGATGCGCGTATAATCGAGCTCGAAGCGGATGTTGAAAGCATGGAAAGAGAGCTCGAACAGACAGAGAGAGAGCTCGAACAGACAAAGAGAGAGCTCGATCAGGCAAACCTCAAGCTGGATCTGGCAACGAGGAAGCTGGATGAGGCCAATCAGGATGCCGAACAATTGAGACTCCAAAATTCTCTGTACGAGCGGAAATTAAATGATCTGCAGCAGGAGAACGAGGAATTGCTTGAGGCACTCGAGGTATATGAGGCTATCCAGGAAGAAACATTGATACTCATGGATATTGCACTGGATCGGATAAAATACGTATTGCGAAGAGAAATAGCGGCCGGTGAAGTGCGCGTGTTTAAAGGCACTCTTGGAATCATCATTGATGTCATTGCGGAAGATATGTTTGATACCGGCAGCGTTGAGGTAAACCCGACGGGGAGTCGTATTCTCACAAAGCTGGCAGGCCTCCTCGAAGAGCTCGATGGTTATTTTATCGGTATCATAGGAAATGCTGACAGCAGACCAATTATCACTCCAGCTCTAAAGAAAAAATACCCAACGAACTGGGAGCTCTCCTCGCATCGGGGTGCCGCGGTGGTCAGGTTTCTGCTTAATAATGCAGACATCAACCCCCGGCGGATGATTGCAATGGGCCTCGGTGAATATCAGCCGATCGATAACAACCGAACGACCGCAGGTATGGGTAACAACAGAAGAATTGACATCGTGCTTATGCCAATAGATGCAATGGCAGCCGTGGTTATCGGCGCTGAGGTGAAGTAGTGATTGTTTGTCTCAGGACAGGGCGAATCCTTGAAGGTTCGTTTCATGGATTTCTTCGATAATGCCCAAAGAAAGACCAGGAGCATGAATAAGTTCATCGTGTTCGATATTGAGACCACCGGTCTGTACGCAGCGATGGGGGATAGAATTCTCGAGATTGGTGCAATCCCCATTGTGGATGATGAAATTGTATCAAACGACTCCTTTGAAAGGCTCGTGAATCCGGGGATAGATATTCCACCGGAAATAACGGCGATAAACCGGATAACAAATGAGATGGTACAGGATGCAGCTTCAATCGAAGACGTGCTTCCTGAATTTCTAGACTATGTTGATGATTATCCACTGATAGCACATAATGCACCATTTGATGTTGGATTTCTGAACTATTTCAGTGAAAGACTGGTTGGACGAATCATACAAAACCCTGTTATCGACACCATAGATATATCTAAAAGAATTTTCTCGCAGTACCGGTTTCATAATCTTGATTCGATGCTCAAACGACTTGGAATTTCCTATACACGTAATGAACGGCATCGATCCTTGGGTGATGCATACCTTACAGCTCAAGCTTATCTTGAAATGAAGGCGATGTTCTAAAAACGGTCACAATGCCATTCTGAAGTAAAAAAAGTGTCGAAATTTGGGTAAATTTGTTAAAAATTTATTAATTTATCCATTAACGGGTTGACAAAAATATTAAATATATTTAATCTATAAAATTAGTAGAATTCCACGTCTTACCCTAATAAGGGAGGTTTATGCAATGATACGAATCTCCACTAAAGGCCGTTATGGTACCCGCTTCATGCTCGAACTCGCCACACATTATGGTAATAGTCCGATTCTACTCAAAGATATTGCTCGTCGCCAGGACATGTCTGAAGGCTACCTTCAGCACATCGTGGATGCGCTCAAAGGTGCTGATCTCGTTCATTCAAGTCGTGTCGGACATGGAGGCTATACTCTTGCGAGAAAACCCGATGCGATAACACTTCACGACATCTTGAGCACGCTTGAAGGTTCCATCAATCTCGTTGAATGTATCGATAATTCAGAAATATGCGAGCGCTCACCAAACTGTGTTGCGAGAGATGTTTGGAAAGAGGTGAGCGACAGTTTTTCACAGTCGCTGAAGAACATAACCTTGAAAAAGATGGCGGAAATGGAGAAGGAGAAGGAGAACAACATCCTGTCGTATGAGATATAATCTCGAAGTACAAGCTCGCTCTTCTAAGATGTTATAATAATCCCACCTTACTCATTCAGTTTGCCTTTACTCCTCATAAAATAGCAATATTTTATAAAGAAGGGTGCAGTATTGAAAACCAAAGAGTCGAAGATATTTTCAAGTGAGGTGTTTATCCCTTGAAACGTATCTACCTTGATTACGCGGCAACAACCCCTACAGACCCTCTGGTACTCGAGGCTATGTTTCCATATTTTCATGAATCTTTCGGAAATCCTCTCAGTATTCATTCGTACGGTCAACAGGCTCGGGGAGCCATAGAACAATCGCGAAGGATCATTGCCCTCAATATCGGTGCCTATCCAGATGAAATCGTATTTACCAGTGGCGGAACTGAGAGTAACAACTTCGCTATCAAGGGGATCGCACACAGGCACCGTGTTAAAGGTGATCACATAATTACCTCGAAAATAGAGCATCATGCCGTACTAAATCCGTGCAGATACCTGGAAAAGGAAGGATTCTCAGTAACATACCTACCCGTCGATTCTTACGGCTTCGTCGATCCCGATGACGTGAGAAAAGCGATTACAGACCGAACAATTCTCATTTCGGTTATGCATGCAAACAATGAGATAGGCACCATAGAGCCAATCGCAGAAATAGGAAAGATCGCACGGGAGAGAGCTGTTTTTCTGCATACCGACGCAGTACAGAGCTTCGGGCAAATACCTATTGATGTCAATAACATGTGCATCGACCTTCTCAGCGCATCCTCACACAAACTGTATGGTCCAAAAGGTATCGGAATGCTCTATATAAGGAGAAAGACGGAATTAAGCCAATTCATGCACGGGGGTGAGCAGGAGGACGGCCGTCGTGCTTCAACTCATAACGTACCTGGGATCGTTGGATTTGGAAAGGCAACCAGCCTTGCTCGAGAGCTAATGAATGAGGATGCTGAAAAATTGACCGATTTCAGGGACAAACTCATTTCTGGTATTATCGAAAATATAAAGGACTCAAAACTAAACGGGCATCCATATACTCGACTTCCAAACAATGTTAATGTTTCGTTCAAACATGTGGAGGGTGAATCCATCCTATTGAGTCTTGATATAGCTGGTATATCCTGTTCAACGGCGTCAGCCTGCAGTTTCGCCACTCTCGAACCGTCCCACGTGCTCGAAGCGCTTGGTCTCGATCAGAACATGGGTTCAGTGCGGTTTTCTCTGGGTAGAAATACGACTGATGACGAAATCGACCGGGTACTCGAAATTCTTCCCGGTATTGTGGATAGACTGAGATCCATGTCGCCATTTTACAAAGCAGGAAGATGATCAGTCTTTGAGGGAACATGAAAAAAACCGTTCTAGTGGCAATGAGCGGCGGTGTTGATTCTTCAGTAGCCGCAGCACTTCTGAAAGAGGAGGGATACAATGTCATCGGCATCACTATGCAACTTTTACCGAAGATGGAAAATCCCGATGAGCGCCTGGAGAGCTGCTGTGGTGTGAGAAATATACGAGATGCTCAGTGCATTGCAGCCGATTTGCAGATACCCCATTACGTGATGAATCTACGGACGCAGTTT
>CAYFYU010000215.1:0-3735 GCA_964347455.1 uncultured Spirochaetota bacterium
GCCATTGAGCGGCTACCTCTGAAACGAATGGTTGGCAATGCGTAAAAAAGCGTTTATAGCCTTCGCACAGGTAATTTAATCCCGCTTCTCCATCGGATGTCTTGAGGAAACGGTTCTTCGGGCACTCCCCGTTGCACATTGCCCTGACCTCACATTCCTGGCAGTAGCGGGGTAAGGTTTCCAACTTTGCTTTCCCGAATGCTCTCTGTGCCGGACTCTCGAGCAGCTCGACCAGAGGAGTATCTTTAATGTTCCCAAGGCAATGTTCAGCATCGACATAGTGGTCACATGAAAAGAAGTCTCCGTTGTGTTCGACAACAGGAATATCACCGCAGATCGGACGGAAGATACACAGCGAATGCTCTTGATTAAAGGCTATTCTGGCGGCTTCTTCGAATATCTGCACTTTAATCCGCCCTATATCCTGGTCTCTCCACTCGTCGAATATAGCACACAGAAAAACTCCCCAATCTTCTGCCGACACGCTATGATGGCTGACTCCTGCCTCGGTCTCCGGCTGCAGATTGACCAGAGGCAAAAAAGTAAGGTAAGGAGCGTTGATCTGCTTGAAGAAGCGGTAGACTTCGGCAGGGTGCCGGACATTGTGCGCATTCACTACACACAGAATATCGGTATAAACTCGGTGTTGCTGCAAGAGTTTGTAACCCTGCATTGTCTGCTCGAAGGTAGGCTTCTTGTCCTTGGTGACGCGGTATCGATCGTGCATTTCCTGAGGGCCGTCTAGGCTGAGTCCAACAGCAAATCCCTCTTCTGCCAAAAAACGGCACCATGCATTATCAAGGAGGATTCCGTTTGTCTGCATGCCGTTAGCGATGCTCCGGTTAGCAGGCTGATGCTTGCGCTGCAGGGCTACAATCTTTCGGAAGTAGTCAAGGCCCAGGACAGTTGGTTCCCCTCCATGCCAGGAAAATCTGATCTCCTTTTCTGGGGAAGCATCGATATGCTGGACAATGTACTCCTCCAGGATGTCGTCGGGCATGCGAAAAGACTCACCCTTTGGATAGAGGTTTTTCTTATTAAGGTAATAACAGTAGTGGCAGTCCAGGTTGCAGATGGAGCCAATCGGTTTGGCAAAAACCTGAAATTCGCGCGAAGCCTTGACCATTGTCTAATCTAGCATCTTAAGGTGATGCGACATAAGGCACTTAATTTGATATGAACTCGGTTTTTCGGGGAAGAGTATAGGGGAATCAATGTTGTGGGTCAAGGAGTATTTGATATCTATATAATTTGGATATAATGCTCATATTTTTAAACTTTATTTATTTTCATGACGTATTATTTAACGCAATTACATTTTCAACTGAAAATTGTGTAAAATTCTAATTGCGAATATGAAATCGAGACTTATTATTTTGGCTGCCGTCGTTCAATCTGACAGGCGAAATCATAGAAGAGGGCTGTTTTATATAACCGAGCCAAGGAGAAAATAATGAAGAAAAAAATGAACATCATCCTAAGATTCAGATTATTAGAAAAAAGTATCATCCCTTTTATCCTAATTATTTTCATTCTCGTATTGAGCCAAAGGCTCCATCTTCAAAATACTGGTGATGAATACAGAATCCCGATAAAGCTGAATGACGGATGGGAGGTTGCTTCTTTAAAGGATGTTGGTATCGACACCGAAAAAATCATGCAGATAACAAAAGAGATAAGAGATAACGAGAGATTCAATGGTATCCACAGTATGCTGATCGTAAAAGACGGCAAACTTGTTCATGAAGCCTATTTCTGGGGCAATCAGCGCAACAGCCCGCATGTTTTGGCCTCCATCACAAAGAGCGTTACCTCCACTCTAATCGGGATTGCCATCGATAAGGGATTTCTAAAGAATGTGGATGAAAGCGTTGTGGCATTACTTCCTCAATATAGAAAAATTATAAAGGATCCAAAAAAACGAGCCATCACACTCCGGCACCTTCTTACCATGTCAAGCGGCCTGGATTGGAATGAGCAGGGATATTCTTATAATTCTTTGGAAAACTCCGAATACCAGATGGTCGACAGCGAGGATTGGATAAAGTATGTTTTGAGCAAGCCGGTTAAGGTGGCCCCTGGAAACCAATTCCTTTATAACACCGGAGGCATTCATCTGCTGAGCGCTGTTATTAAAAGCGCCACTGGGCTCAAAACCAATCTGTTTGCCGAGAAATACTTATTCGAGCCTCTAGGAATCTATGCCTATCAATGGAACACTGATTCAACGGGCAATCCATGCACAGGGGGGACAGACGGAGGACTTGGATTAAGAACAAGGGATATCGCTAAATTTGGATGGCTGTTCCTCCGCGATGGAAAGTGGAAGGGAAAACAGGTCATCTCCAAAGATTGGATTAAGCTGGCCACACAAAAACATATTCAGATTCCTAGAAGGAGGAATCATTATGGCTTCTGTTGGTGGCCGGGATCGATGAGAAGGGGAGGGAAGGAAGTCGATTATGTGGCGTCTTTCGGATACGGAGGACAAACCCTTTACATAATCCCAGACCTGGATTTAATCCTCGTTTTCACTTGTGAATTAACCGACAGGAATACGTTCGTTACCATTCCTGTTAGGAAAGTTTTCGATACTATTTTTTCAGAGTAAGACGGGAATCCCATATTCTTCTGTTTTCAGGTGATTAAGTATCTCTTTTTGAATGCATTTCGTTGCGATATAAAAGTGTATCTCGAACGTCTTAATTGGTTTTTTTCCTGAATACGTCGGGCTCAAAGTGCCATTCCAGATTGTTGGGTGGTGTCACCGCATGCTCAGGTGGTTTAGGTAATGCCTTCAACTGCGGGCAGTAATCATAGGCAACTGGGAAAGGACGGCAGGTACCACCTCTGTTCACATATTCCCAGACAATCTCGCCATCAGGTTTTACCTGAAAGAGTCTTCCCGTATTGTCCTCGGCTATAAAAGTATTTCCGTTGGGAAGTCTCTTCTGTGAACCCATTGTCTTACTGAAGAATTTAATGTTTGCGTAGCCTTCGGTTTCATACTTCCAGACGATCTCTTTAGTAACTGGATTGAATTCAATAATAAATGTTTGTCCGCAATGGGTCCTGTGCCTGGGGAAAAGTCCGTTGTCAAACAAGATGATATTCCCTTCCCCGGGCAGCCCTTTCTCTATCATCTCAGGCTCGTGGCAATGTGATAATCCGCCTTTATAATTGTGAGTCCACTCCCAGACAATCTCCTTTGTTTCTTTATTTATTATGTAAAGTGTATCTATGTTTCTCGGGTTTATGATGATATTGCCTGGCTTGAACCTCTTATCACCGGCATCGTACCATTTGTTCTCTGGAACAGGGGCAATCGAATTCATGTGAATCCAGTCTCCTTCCGGAGTGACTGGTGAAAATCTGTTCAGATCAAGATGATTATACGCGTGCCACTCCCATACAATTTTCTTATCCGGCGTCACTTCATAGATGTCACCGCCTTTTTGCTGCTCTTCGGTTCCTCTCTTTCGAGGCGGCCACCAGGGAGAAATTTCTACATCCTTTACCTGTTTCTGATAGTCTTCAGGTAGCGGTTGGTGATCGAGTAATAGCCTGTTATTGTTGGGCAGCCATCGCAGGTCATTCACTGAGTCAATACCCTCATGAGTCCAGACGACGTTGCCCTCCCAGTCATATTCAATGATTGTTTTTTCTGGAGCAACGTAAAGCAGATGACCGTTGGGCATCAGTCTGCATCGTTTATTAAAATTGGGAATAACCTTC
>CAYFYU010000216.1:0-3683 GCA_964347455.1 uncultured Spirochaetota bacterium
CCGATTAACCTGAATACCTTTCATACTTTTAAAGAACTGGATACTCTGCTGAAGATGAAAAAAACTCAATTTATAGTTTTCATTATTATAATTTTAATGATACCAATACCTACAGTTGCACAGACCCGATTGTATGAACCTGTTTCTGCAGCAGAAGAAAGGTTTTTAAATAACGCTAATCGTGCTATTTTTCCAGATGATATTAGAAATGACATAACTAAATATGCAAACGATTTAATAGCATGGGCTGGTATTGTTGAAAAACATCGAGTTATTGAAGAAGAAGACTACTGGAGAGTGGATTACTTCTTAAAACATCACTATTACGATTGGATAGAAGATTTTGTTGGCAAAGGACCTATAAAACTATCACCTAAGGGTGAAGGTAATTTCATGGCATATTGGTTATTCAAGAAAACTGCCGATATGGAATCAATACTAAAAGATGTGAATGGAGACCTCTTAATAGTGTATGGAATACCATATGATATTGTGGAGGATGGTGTTATTAGATTAGAAACAAAATATATTCGTCATATTTCAAAACAATACGTTGATACTTCATGGTTACCATACGGCAGGGAAGGATTTTAGGTTTCTGTAAACGATTGATACAAATTTTTATTCAGACCATCTTTTAACATACCATCAAGGACAGCTCTTGACAAAAATCAGAATAATGAGAAGATGGTACATAATAGCAAGAAAGGAGTTGCCATCATCGATTCGTTCTTTGTTATCATTCACTTCTCGCAGACCTTGTAGGTAAATGCGATTTAGTATCATGTTGTAGCTTTACTTTCTTTTCTTTCGTACCGACCTCACCGATAGATGCCACTCCAATTTACTACAAGGTTATTTACCGAGCCATACAATGGCTTTTTCTGATGTATGCACAATGTTCGTAACATAATTTAATTTCAAAAAGGAGGAGTAAGATGAAGACTAAGTCGTTAGTGTCAATCCTAATTCTTGTTTTAGCTGTACTGATTATTGCTGGGAGTTGTGCAACGGAGAAGAAGATGATTAAAGAAAGCGATGAACTTTATGGTACTTGGGTTAACGAAGACTATAAGAGAAAAAATAATGATTCAAAGATAATTTATAAATCTGAGGGAATAATTGAGAGGTATATCGAGGTACCAGAAGAATATCTTCAGGCTCAGGGAACATTTTTCATAAAAAATAAATGGGAGGATACCGAGGGAAATATCTGGTATAATGCACAATGTAATTGGGAATGGGGGAAACAAAAATTTAATGAATTCTACCTAATTAGGCTTAGTAAGTCTGGAACAATCTACGAAGAAATTTATCATAGCAGAAAATATCCTACTGAAATAGACTCAAATGATTTGACGTATAGAATCTATTACCGCCAGTAGAATGTCTTGATACATCCCGCATCAGCTCTGCAAGTGGTTTGTGTGGCCAGTTGGTGACAAAAAATAACAAAGGAAAGCTAGTTTGATGGTATCTGACCACCGACCGTTGTGGGCTGAGTTTGAGGTGAGTGTGGATGATGATTTGAACCAACGAGATACATTTTCTAAAGCGTATAAAAACAAGAAGCAGAATATTAGAACAGTGTTTATCGAGTGAGTTAAAACTCGCGTAGACATCAGATCGCACGATTGATTCGTGCCTAGATTAGGTGTGAATATTCATGGTCCTTAGCTCAGGCCACTGGTCGTGGTCATCGGTTCTGGTTCATGATAGAGTGTACACCATCGCCCTATAATGGGGGTGGGTTACCCCCCTAGCGGGTTGGCTTCAAGGGTGGTTGGTCAGGAGTGGGTGTGTGTGGAGAGGCGTACCCCACTATTTAGACTTTTGATTGGCTTACTTACCTCATGTTAGCTCTTTGACCCATTATGATATATCGATGCAATGGGTGTTTGTTTGGTTATCGTGGTATAGGATGAGTTGACACTCGGGGATATTTGTCCTTTTTCTTTTTCCGCGCGGTTCAGTCTAGAATCCACCTATGTACTTGCAAAGTCTTAAGCTGATCTAATCGCAATCCTAATACCGCTTTATTTATGTTTTAACCTGTAGCTCAATGCTGAGTAGAGAATTTACCCAAAATTAAATGAATCATTGTTGGAATATAAGAACATTATACTGCGGAGCTCATTAGGGCTGCCTATAATTTTTCTGAGAAGATAAAGGAATTGAAGTAAACTTACCAATAGTTATAATCATTGCATAATCCTAATTGGCAAGATATCATTTTGATAGTATTAGGCTTCCAAATAATGAAGTTTTTTAGGTTGCTATACTTCGTATTTGCAGTTCACTCAGTAGTCAGGCAACAAAAGGAGCACCGAACATGGTTTGTCCAAGATGCAAACTCATAAATCCAGAATCTGCCAAACGTTGCGATTGCGGATATGATTTTGAATCAAACAAGGTTGAAAGAGCCTATTTTACGCAGGCATTCCCAAAAGAACTGAAGATATATCTCATAGGTACTTTGACATACAACGTATTTATGGCCTTTTTGATTGTAATTTTTGCCATTTCATTTTATTTCCCTTGGCTTGTGGGAATACTTGTCGCAATAACATGGTCGGTTTCGATTTGGGTAGCATATTGGCAACTGCTCAATAAGAAGAACCGGGCTAGAATCGCGATGATGATCATAACGTTTCCATATGGAATTGTATTCGGTTTGTCTTCTGAGGTGAAACTATATTGCCTACAAAAAAGGAATTGGTGAAGATAACTTTTGGGATACAGAAAGTCATTTTGTGAGCACAATCTGGCAATGACATTTGTCGTTTGTTGCCTAACGTTCCGGTTCAGCGGACCACAGGAAACTACGTGGCTGATGCCTATCGTTAATCTCACCTTGCACTAATTCCTATGATTGTTATAATAATTGTACATACTTTATGTTGTATAAACAGCTTGGGCTACACCGGGTACGTTGGACGCAATTTCGGCCCACCAAACAGATAAAAAGGAGGTCAGAGTGAACATTTATGTAGGTAATTTATCGGATGAAGTCACCGAAACGGATTTGCGACAGGCTTTTGAAGCTTATGGGCAGGTCACATCTGTTAAAATCATCACCGATAAATTTAGCGGCATGTCGAGAGGATTCGGATTTGTGGAGATGTCAACAAAAGATGAAGGTCAGGCTGCGATCTCGGGGTTAAACGGCACTGAGTTGAAGGGCCAGATGCTTAAAGTTAATGAGGCTCGTCCTCGCCCGAAGGGTAATCGGGGTGGAGGAAGGCGAGGTGGTAGACGGGACTCCTGGTAAATGTTCTTCAGACATTACATATTACCCATGAAACTCCTCATCTTCGTCAAAATAATTCTGCACACAGGTCACAAAGAGATTTTTCGATGAGGAATAAAGTCCTTGCTATTTTTTCAATTCTATGATATACAATATGTATATTGTTCTGGTTTTCATTATGCTTCCTGCCGGTGGGTTTTCCTGCCGGCTTTTTTATTATTCGATAATGTATGAATATGTGAAAGAGGTATTTTCTTAATATGGCTTCTTCAAGTAACTTTCACTAATAGTCCTGCCAGAACACCCCTTCGGTCTTTACCTAAAATTGTGGACACATAGACAAGTTAGTTAAATATTAAAAAAACAGGGGGTCCACAATGTCAGGTGAGGTAAAACCAAGAAGGAAATATGACAGAGAGTTTAAGATCCAAGC
>CAYFYU010000217.1:0-3510 GCA_964347455.1 uncultured Spirochaetota bacterium
TCATCCTTTACGACTGCATCTACAAACTGTTCAAGGTTTATTGAAAGCAGCTTAGTATCAAGACAATACGGTTAGCTTCTTCAGGGGATAGAATTGGTTTGCGGTATTGCCTTATATATCTTCTTAATCCTGATTTCATTACGTTTGCTGGCATTGGAGTTTTGAACTTACAATCCCCAACGAAATACACGGCAGTGTGAATGATGGATTCATCAATTTTCAAGTATTCAGATAGAACCTTCTTCTGTCGGAATGTTTGTCTTAATGGATTCTGAAACGAGTACTTCTTTTTGTACAATGTTTGTGTCCATCTTGCCTGATCCACAGACCCAAAAATCCAGCCTGTTTTGTTCTTGGTTTCCACTATGAAAAGACCGTACACAGACACTAATAGATGGTCTATCTGAGTGGTCCCACTTTTTCCTGGAATGATGACATTATGGAATCTAGGATAGGTTCTTGCATCAAGTGAAAGCCACATTTTGAATGTGGTCTTTTTCTCGCCGATCCAACCCCGAAATAATTTCATTTTAATCGCCTAACGTTGGAAATCACTGGATTTTCTGGAGCGCAGCTGAAGAAAATTCCAGTGCATTGATTTGTTATGTTTTAATTTGCCTTTTAAAATTTTCATATTTTCAGCGACCTTCCACATTTTCCCTATAATGAGTATTTTATTATCAGGATACTATATAAAAACCAAGGTTCATTTATCGGATTACCTCGATAACTGGACAACAATATAAACTATTTGAACACTATCATATAGTGCATGTGAGATTATCAATGGCCAAATTCTTCGAAATTTATAATAGAAGAGTCCCATTATTAATCCTTGTATCCCGATGCAAATAATACCAAAAATTCCTTGATACAAATGGATTAAACCGGCAAACACCGATACCAAAAGGATGGAAAATAATTCCCAATGTTTATCACTTGAGAGTCTCCAAAGACAATTCAAAAAGAACGTTCTTGATAATTCCTCAAATAATGCCACTCCTATCCATACAACTGGGCCTAACCAAATTGCTAAAAGTATTGGATTATTAACAAGATCAATTAACATGTTAATAATTTCTTTAGAGGCTGGTTGTCCTTGCTGAAGAATGGATTTAAATATAAAAAGATTTAAGAAAATTATGATTGTCAATAACAAACCGTAAAAGATGTCTTTAAACCATTTACCATCTCCAAAGTTAAAGTCCTTAATGGTTTTTTTCAGGAAATACTTGTTTAAACCCAATATTAATAAAATATTTCCGACCCCAATAGTCAAGGGATAAAAAAGCATATCAGAGGTTGTAAAGGCATCAGTTTGATTTAATCGGTACCATATCATAATGATTTTAATTGGTAGTATTCCAACTGAAATGGCTATGATATTTTTAAGTTTCGGTTTCATATTTTTCATTTATTTTCCAACATAACAATGTATATATGGTTTCCGTATAAGACGCCTGACCTCTCTGAGTGTCCGTATAAGATCCCTTTACTTAATGTTCATAAGTTATCTCTTGGAAACGACTTCAAACTGTTTTGAGGTCTGTTTTCATACTCGTTCATACACAAAAAGTTACACAAAAAATCGTTCTCGGACTACATTGGATCCGGTATGCGTTGTTGATATTTACACCTTTAGTGGTTGAAAATATTCTTTTGATTCATCCTCAGAACGAGCATCATAGCCAGTAGCTCGGTTGACCAAACGAATGGCCTCAACAACTATATTATAGAATTTGCACGCTTCAATCATCGGATCTGAACTACCTGAGATGAATTGAATCGTAT
The DNA here is from genome assembly GCA_964347455.1 of uncultured Spirochaetota bacterium. Classification (GTDB taxonomy): domain Bacteria; phylum Spirochaetota; class B62-G9; order B62-G9; family DRHN01; genus JAGLSF01. Next base: position 1,792 of record CAYFYU010000217.1, read on the forward strand.
CCTGTTAGTTTGCATGTGCAATGTTGTTTCTTAGTTGAATTAGGGATTCCAACTGTGGCTCAATTGATGACCAATCTGCAGGGGGTTCACAATACCCAGTAGAGTCTAACCTGTTTTTGTTGGCCAAACGAATCCAAAATTTTTTCAAGAAAGGACCAAAAGTTTCCTTCTCAGGATAGGAAACATTGAGTACTTTCAGAACTCTTTTTAAGCGATACTTCAGCGCAAAACAACTAAAAAGAATTGTTTGAATGGCAGCAGAAATCTCATCGCTGACACGGTTTTCCGGATCGTCTACTATGACTTCGGACTTCGGAGGTTGGTCTTTTTGTTGAGATTGAGCATTTTTTCGAGCCCAATACACGTAGGTGTGCCAAAGTTTCCTATCTAATTCATTATCACCGTCAAATGTAACCATTAGTAACTCCTGTGAAAATGAATGCCTATCCTATGCATGTAATTCTTTTCGTCTTATCCATTTCGACTCATCAGGTTTAATTACTAATACATCGATCGGTCCTCCGACAGACTTAGAGCGAGGTTGAAAACGTATTGCATCGATTGTGGATCTGACAGCAAATATGCAAAAGTCTATTGCATCTTGAAGTGTGAAGTATCGAAAGGGTACAGGATAATATGGAAGCTGTTTAGTAATATTTCCTTTATCATCAATTGTTGCAACAGGTTGGATAAGCCTCATTAAGATATCCGCCTCTCCTCCCCAAGAAGCTCCCTGTTGACCTGGAGGATTCTTTTTCGTTATACTCTTTGGTTTTATACTTACATACCATACCTGCTGGTCGTTTGTACCATTCAATTTTTTATAACCAGCAACGTGAAATTGGATTTCAGGTTGAGGATCGAATTTGGCAAAGTATTCAAATAGTTCCTTTGCTACGTCATCAACCTCAATTTGATTATCAAGAAGCTTTTCCATAATAAAAGATTCAATATAACCAGCGATGGGAATTCCTTCAATTTCTGCCTGGCCAAATGTTGATATCCCAACATTATTTGGAGCTGTATATCGTCAGAAAAAATGAGACAAAATTGATTCTGAATTAGAGATGCTGGATTTCGACACTATCATTTATCCAAGCTTTGATTGGGCAGAAGTCTTCGAGCGACCAATTTAGAGCAACAATAACATCCTCTATTTCTGAATGAATAAACACTGTTGGTCTCGCGTAATGTCATTACTGACTTTTTTTGGAAAGGAATAATTATGTACCCTCAAGATAACCTGCCAGGTCCAGACGATTATGGATTTCTTAATGAGTGGGAGACCGAAGCTGAGAAGCAGACCGACCCGCTCGCTAAAAACCCATTAGATCCGACCAGTGATATGCTCGACCAGTTTGAACATACTATCGAAGGTGGTAATACGGCTGATGCTGCACCTCTAGACGTACCACCCGGCGATTTGCCAGACAAGGTTGAGGACAAAACTAAGAGGCCATGCTCTGATGACAAACAACACAAGGAAAGTATGGAGCCACCGAAACATACACCAAAAGAAGCAGTGGACATCGGACGTAATCAGAGCAGCAGTTACATCAGGCCGAAAATACCATTGATCAATACCCCTCACAAAAGCGGCTTCCAGCCGGGCATATCTCCGCTTCGGCTTTCGCATCGAAGAGAAGACCTGGGAGGCCATGTGCGCGGCCGCGCCGTCCATCGGCGAGGTCTCGGCGGAACGCATCGGCGACGAAGTAG
>CAYFYU010000218.1:0-803 GCA_964347455.1 uncultured Spirochaetota bacterium
AGTGATATTAAATAGAATGATATGTAAGATTCGAGTTGAGGTTGCCTTTTTAACGTCAACACAATGATGTTCCAGTACATAAATTTGAGTGGCGAAGGATGTGAGACCACCAATTGAAATAAAGTAACCTATTGCGTTTATTATCAGTGAGGATTTTATCGAAACGAGAATGGGAAGTTTTTCTCCATATAACCTTAGCGCATTGAAGAGGAAGAGCCCTTCTAAAATATATACACAAAAAGCGATGGCGATTGCCCACAAAAAACCGGTGAGATATATTTCTGTAAATAGTTCTTTAAAATGCTTGTAGTGCGATAGCACAATTAAAAAACCGATAAAAATAATGAAGATTATTGCATATCTAAGTATTTGATTTAATTTATTTCGAGTTTCATCCATATGTCGGAACATTTACAAGGAAGGAAGTCACAAAAGTTCTCTTCCAAAATCTATTTCGGGTTATTATCAACCTACTCAACTATCACTGGCAGATGTTTTTTATGGCGCTCGAGATTACGGTTGACCTTTCTTAAAATAATGAAGGAAAGTGCAGAAAATACTATCCCTGATAGTATTCCCCAGCCCTCAGAAGTAGCTTCTCGTCCCATTTTAATGGCAAGGTTACTTCCTAGAAAGAAACCTGCTATTAGAAACAGAATTGGAATCATGAAGATAACAAAGGCAGCCTTCACTTTGCCTCTGGGATTATGCTTCAGATTGACAATCTGGCCTTTTTTCACTCCGATGGCATCAAGGGCTCTTACCTGTCTTTTGTCTTCACCTTGAACAATGCATGACGATTT
>CAYFYU010000218.1:813-3508 GCA_964347455.1 uncultured Spirochaetota bacterium
GCCGTGCCATTATCAAGAACTTCAATTACCCGTGCTATTTCTTTGTCCATAGAACCCTCGTATATACCATACCCTTGTAGGGTATGGTATATACGTATATATATAATCAAATACTCTTTTCGTCAAGAGTATTTTCTTATGAATTTATATTTTGTTTCATTTGAGTTATGTTTTTTTCAAGAAATTTACATTTTGCCTGATAGTTTTCTGAAATATTTTATGAAAGATGTTGACAAGATTTATTAAAAGAATTACAATAAGATATACCCTACTTAGGTAGAGTATGTGCTATTTGTTTCTCTTAGCATAATAGATACGGTAATATCGATATATGTTATGTCGAAGAGAACGATAAAAAATCTCATGAACAAAGAGGAAAGGTAAAAGATGGGTGAACAAGTTAAGGATCTAGTATGTAAGATGGATGTTGATTCTGAGAAGGCTGCAGCCACTATAGACTATAAGGGTGAAACTTACTACTTCTGCTCGAAGGGTTGCAAGGAACAATTTGCACAAAATCCAAAGAAGTATTTGAGAGCTGAAGAGAATAAAATACATGAAGGTAATAGGCACCATAGTATGTAATTCAGCCTAACGAGGTCGCGGGCAAGAGCTGGTTTATTCCATCAGATGTGTTGTCATATGAGGGATAAGGTGGAGTTTTAAGACCATATGTGGTACGGATCTGCAGAATCTTTTTAATCTTATCCTTTCAAATCTAGGTTGGTATAATCAATAGTTCTTTAAACGCAGCTGAACATAACTCAATAACATATTCAGATTCTGGCGAGATTGCAGGCTTGAAACTCATTAAATTTATTCATGGAGAAGAAGCTGAAAATATAATAGGTTAACTAATACGACAGCAGGGAACATGCGTTGGTTGGTTGAAAAATCGTTAAGATGGTTTTCATGTTGTTTAATTCTTCGTTTTCGCTGCCCTCTGTCGTGCAATTTCTTTATACGCAGACCTCTTTTTCTCAAGTTCTTCATCAGGCATATGGCAGCATCCATGCTCGGACGGGCCTGCAGTGGCTACTGAATTCTTCTCCATTTCAGACTTCAGATCCCTGAGAGAGCTTTTTATCCTCTGCCAGAATTTAGGCTTTTCTGCTTTGTTCATTTATACCCACCCCCGTCTCTTTTAATTTAATACCTGCCAGGTTTTCACCGTTCTTTCAAGCACATTCATACTTACAAGGGTGGAGTTCAACAATACGATGCTCACTATACAGGGAAAAAAAACTTGACTGTGCAGTCAATTTCTTGGAAACGAGCCTGCAGTAAATCTGTTTTTCCTCGATTTCGCAATCAGATAGTATGCGATAATGGCACTCAAGTTGTTGGTAAATTCTTCATCAGATATAAGATAGAATGGGTCGAAACGTCTCCTTCCACTATACTCCACTTCAGTGTTCTTTATTTCAATTTGGTTATTCATTTTTATGCCTCCTCTCAATCTAATCTAAAATCAAATGGAAATTAAACGTCACTTTCGGTTTCATACAAACAGTATTCTATCAGTCAATCATCATCTGGCCCTCTCAGAAAATTTCCTCCGTCTTCGCTGTTGCCATGCATGTTTCCGTGACCGCCATGCCCCCCGTGGTGACGGTGCATAAAGACGTGCATCAATGGACAGAGTAAGATGAAGAGAAAAGGTAATAAACCCAGCACGTGTTCTTTGTGTTTGATGATTAAAAAATAGGCACCAACTGCTATTACTCCTATAACGAGCCAGATGAGTTTTGATCTGAAAATGTTACCCACATTTATCTGGTGATTTGTTGTCATCACTTCCTCCAAGAGCCCGTCCGTGCGTCAGAGAAACCGACTAAAGGATACAGAGGGGCACGTCAACCTTTTTTCGCAAACAGGTATATGCTGTTTTAACGGGTCTTTTTCCTCTCATATTCGGGTTTTATGTTATTGAACCGCAGGAGATTGGCATTAGTAACCACATTGATAGAGCTCGTTGCCATGGCTGCTTCTGCAATCACCGGATGTAGAAACCCGAAGATAGCTGCCGGAATCGCGATGGTGTTGTAGAAATAGGCCCAGAACAGATTCTGGCGGATCTTCCTGAACGTGGCCTTCGAGAGCTTGACCGCACTCACGACACCGGAGAGGTCGCCGCGCACAAGCGTCACATCGGAGGCTTCGATGGCGATGTCCGTACCAGTACCGATTGCAATACCCACATTGGCCTGTTTCAGAGCCGGGGCATCGTTGATACCATCACCCACCATGGCAACGATACTGCCATCCTCCTGAAGGCGTTTTATCTCATCCACCTTGCCGTCGGGTAAAACCTCTGCAAGAACACGGGATATACCAACTTTCTTTGCTATCGCCTGAGCTGTGAGACGATTGTCGCCCGTAATCATACCGGTCTCGATTCCCATGGACTCCAGCTCCCGAATGGCCGGCATAGAATCTTCCTTGAGGGTATCCGCAAGAGCGAGCACACCGAAAAGCTTCCTTCCGGAAGCAACGAGCATCACCGTCTTCGCCTCCCTTTCCAGCTTTGTGAGCTCAGACGCAACCGATTCGGTACCAACACCCGACTCTTCTATATATTTCTTACTGCCCACAAGCACTCTTTCACCGTTAAAAGTGGCCTCAATCCCCTTACCGCGTATCGCCTTGAACTTCTCCACCTTTCCTAAGGACAGCTCCTTCTCCTGCGCATGCC
>CAYFYU010000219.1:0-3475 GCA_964347455.1 uncultured Spirochaetota bacterium
CCATGGCAGTAGAGCTTACATCGATATCCTTGAACACCAGAGTTCTCTCCACTCGTTCCCGGGGAGTAAGCTCTACTGCCATGGGATCTCCTAATGGGCAATTAAATAACCATCGGTATGAATATGCGGACATACTACAGATGCTTTTGCACTGTTTTTCTGAACTGCTCGATTTTACGGTCGACCTCAGCATCATCACTTTTGATGGTAATTCCGAATCCCGATCCGAGACCCACATCGGCGACACCGATACTGATGTTGATGGCGCGACTCAGCAAAGCATCGGTTTGCGGAAGCATTCCCTTGGAATAATCCATCCTGCCGCCTTCCTGACGGTAGTACGGGCATGTAAATGGACAGTTGATGCTGTCTACGGTTTTTCTCTCAAGCACGTGCTCCATGTTGTTGTAGACATGCCACCCTGAATCTGCTACAACACCCCCACCAAGTACATCACCGACTTTCCGTGCAGATTTCTCGTCGGGTAAAAAAACGGTTACCAGTGTTCCGAGCTCCCCTTCAGGATCGGGCAAATCCCGGAACTCCAATCCGTCCAAATCCTTAATACCCTCCTTGAAGCGCTTTTTTTTCTTTTTCAGTATCTCTTTAATTCTATCGACCTTGTCCAGCTGTGCCAGCAAAACGGCTGCAGCAATCTCAGTCATTCGAAAGTCGAGGCCGATAACTGTTCGCGCCCCCTGCTCAACACCCTGTCTCAGAGGAAGATGACCCTGATCATGAATAGCGAAGGCACGTTCGTACAGTTTCTTATCCTTCGTTGCAACCATACCCCCGTCTCCTGCGGTGATCGTCTTATACATATTGAAACTGAAAGTTCCAATGTCCCCGTAGCTACCAACATAGCTACCCCTGTACCGTGCGCCGAATGCCTGTGCACAATCCTCAATGAGAAACAAGTCGTTCTTCTTTGCTACATCCTTGATTTCATCGATACGTCCCGGATTGCCGAGCATGTGAACGAGCATAATCGCTTTTGTTCTGGGTGTAATTTTCTTCCGTACATCTTCAGGATCAAGGGTAAGGGACTTATCTATTTCTGCGAGAACGGGGATAGCCCGGGCAAATATAATAGAAGTAATCGAGGCGATAAAAGTATATCCGGGTACGATCACCTCATCTCCAGGACCAATCCCCAGAGCGCCCAGGGCAATCCACAATGAAGAAGTTCCCGAGTTGACGGCTACGGTATAGGGTATTCTGAACTTTTTTGATACCTCTTTCTCAAGTTGCCATACCTTTGCCAGAAAGCTCGGATCTTTCCTATCGCCGTACCTGAATAGATACCCAGCATCGATAACTTCTAAAAGTGCCTTCTTCTCCTCTTCACCAATCAAATAAGAGCCCGGACCTGCCATGGTGCTCCTCCTTTATTACAAAATTTCATCTATTTAAACATAAATAATGATATCTTTCAACGTAATTTCATACAAACCGCAACAAAATGGACGGTATAAAAAAATCCTCACTTCTTCATCCTTTTACAGCACCAGCAGTAAGACCTCCTATGAGCTGTTTGCTGAGAAATACAAATATAAGAATTACCGGAATTGACGTGATCACCGAAGCAGCCATCATCTCTCCCCATTTGATCGAAAACTCGCCCACAAAAGACTGAATTATTCCTACGGGAAGCGTTCTCATCTCATTTCTATCCATAATCGTCAGGGAAATGATAAATTCATCCCATGACATGATAAAAGTAACGATTGCAGTCGCCGTTAAACCTGGTCGAACATTCGGAAGAATGACCTTCCAGAGAGCTTGAAACTTGTTGCATCCATCAACCTTTGCTGCTTCGTCCAGCTCTATGGGTATGGTATCAAAGTACCCTTTCATCATCCATATCGAGAAAGGAAGAGCAAACATAAGGTAAGGCAGTACGAGACCAATGTATGTACTCAGTAGTCCAAGCTTGAGAAAGGTAATGTAAAGAGGGATAAGTATTAATACTATGGGAAGCATCTGAGAAACGAGAATTATATATATCAACGTTTTTTTTCCAACAAATTTAACCCGAGAAAAACCGTATGCAGCAGGGGTAGCAAGGACGAGGGTAAGAACGACCGTTGACACAGCCACAACCAGACTGTTTTTGAAATAGGTAAGAAAGGTAATAGATGATGCCAGATCGCCAACGAGAATAGATGAATAGTTGAAGAGCGTGAGTTTTTGCGGAAACAAAGTTGGTGGCATCGCAAATATTTCAGGCTGAAATTTCAAAGAAGTATTAAGCATCCAGTAAATTGGAAGAAGTACAAGTAAGAGCAGTATCAATATTATGAAAAGCCGAATCTTCCTTGATAATTTTTTCCACAACCTAGACCTATTTGCCACTGCTACTCCTCCCCATATAACTTATGTAAAATATGCTGAACCCGAGGAGAAACACAAGCCAGAATACACCCACAGCGGAAGCATATCCCATATTCATGCTCCCTTTAAAGGAGGACCTATATATAAGTACCGGTAAAGTGGTTGTTTTGTTAATAGGACCACCCTTTGTTGTCGTCCATATTATGGTGATATACTGGAATTGCCATATAAACTCCAGGAGGGTTGCAAGGGTGATAATCTCTTTCATATTGGGAATTATTACATGGATAAAACGCCTGAATGCATTTGCACCATCTACTTTCGCAGCTTCGATTTGTTCTCCAGGTATAGCCTGCAGTCCTGCATACAGAATGACGAACATGAATGGAAACATCTTCCAGGTTGTGGCAAATATGACCGTTGGCATTGCAAGTGCAGGATCCTTCAACCAGGGGACGAATTGCTCGATAAATCCGATTCGCTCAAGAACAACATTGACGATTCCATGAAAATGATCGAATAGGAGAAATTTTGTGATGAGGGCCACAACGACCGAGGGTATTATCCAGGGTACAAAAAATAGACCGTTGATAATATTTTTTCCCCTAAAATGATAATTAACGAGAAGTGCAAGGGCAAATGCAAAGATAAATTCAGCTAATACCGTTCCGCCAACATATACCACAGTGTTGAAAACAGCATTCCAAAAGTCTCTATTGGCAAACATTCTCCCGTAATTCTTGAGGCCGATGAATGACATCCCCTTCGCATCGGTTAAAAAATAGCGGAAAAAGCTTGTAACAAATGCATTCATAAGGGGATAGATTATGATGAACGTAACGGTAATAAGGGCGGGAAGAACGAGTATGAGAGCAAATACACGATCACTCAATCCTTTTTTTATAACAGCTTCACCCATGAAGTCGAAATCTCCAGTTTCTTCACAGATAATCCATATTCCCGGAGCACATGAGTAACATGTGTGCTCCGGGATGAGGTAGAACTCACTCAGCAATAATATCCTTCAGCTCTCCATCCAATTGCATCATAACATCTCTGACCTCTCCACGCCCGAGAAGGATTTTCTGAAGCTCTTCCATGAATGCAATCTCAATCTCAAACTTCTTCTGTGATCCCCACA
>CAYFYU010000220.1:0-232 GCA_964347455.1 uncultured Spirochaetota bacterium
TTCCGATACCCTGCGATCGATCTCGTCCTGCGGAGTTCTGCGCATCTTTGGTTTAAGAGGAAACTCGAGGTTTTCCCGAACCGTATAGTGAGGGTAGAGAGAGTAGTACTGAAAGACGAATGCCACGTCCCGGTTTGCAGGGTCAAAGGTGTTTACGTTTACATTGTCGATGAAGATATCGCCTTCGTCCTGCTTTTCCAGACCAGCAACGCATCGCAGAGTCGTGGTTTTT
>CAYFYU010000220.1:242-3324 GCA_964347455.1 uncultured Spirochaetota bacterium
TGCACCGGTAGGTCAGAGCAGAACAAAACGCTCCCCGGAGCGAATCTCGAGTTTGAGATTGTTGATTGCCGTCAACTTTCCGAATCGCTTCGTTACGCCCTCGAGTTTTACATTTGCCACAATGAACCACCACCTTTACGTCAGGAAAATTGTGTTGCCGCTCACTTTATCGAAAAAATGCACCTTTTTCTCATTTAATCCCACCCAGACTTTGTCACCGACCTGAGCGTCAAAATCAGCGCTGGTGCGTGCCTTTACGATGTCATTACCTATCTTCAAATCTATGATCTTGCTCGAACCAAGGGGTTCAACCACGTATACCTCAGCAGCGACCAGCCCGTTCCGTTTCCTGCGTTCAATCTCTATCCACTCTGGTCGTATTCCGAGTACGAGATCTCTGCTGAATGCATCCTTCTCTGACAATTTGTCGTATATGTCCTTGGAAAAGGTAAAGCCCACGAGCTGATCTGAGCGTAGCACCGCTTTTGTCTGATGATCCGAGCGGGAGCAGACCACGTCGATGAAATTCATTCCCGGGCTCCCGATGAAATTCGCCACAAATAGATTCACGGGATTATCGTACACCTCTGCAGGTTTACCGACCTGCTGGAGCTCTCCGAGGTTCATGACCGCAATTCTGTCACCCATGGACATGGCCTCCACCTGGTCATGGGTGACATAGACGGTTGTCGCACCGATATCTATGTGCAAACGCTTGAGCTCCGTTCTCATGACTTCCCTGAACTTCGCATCAAGAGTCCCGATTGGCTCATCCATGAGGAAGGCTTTTGGGCGTCTCACCATCGCCCGTCCAAGTGCGACCCGTTGCATGTCTCCACCTGATAGCGCCGATGGTTTTTTCTTGAGGATGCTCTTTATCTTCAGTACTCCTGCCACTTCCTCGACTCGACGATGAATTTCATCCTTTTTAATGCCCTGCGTTTCGAGAGGAAAGGATATGTTCTGATATGCACTCAGATGGGGATAGAGTGCATAGAGCTGAAATACGAAGGCGATGTCCCGGTCAGAGGCCCTGAGATTGTTCACCAGTTTGCCGTCTATCAGTATCTCACCCTCGTCGACTGTCTCGAGCCCTGCGATCGAGCGAAGGGTCGTCGTTTTTCCGCATCCAGATGGCCCCAGAAGAACGAGAAACTCTCGGTCCTGTATGGTCAGGCTGAAATCCTTGACCGCCTCCAGTTTCCCGAATCTCTTGACGATGTTTTTTAGCTCTATCTGAGCCATAACGTGATCCTCTCCTTTTCAATCAGCAACCGGAACCTGCACCTGTTCTTCCATCGGAAACTCCCCTTATGCCCAGTACATATCCCCCACATCCTCGTAGAGGAGCACGTCCTTTAAAAAGCTCACGGCCTTGGTAAATCCCTCATTACCAGACATGAGCGGGTCCTCATGCTCGATGCTGATCACCCCATCATAGCCAACAAGCCGCAGGGTGCTCACAAAACTGTTCCAGAATAGCTTGTCATGAGCGTATCCGCAGGTCCTGAAGGTCCAGGCCCGATTCTTCATGTCGCTGTAGTGTTTTGGATCGTTGACACCGCGCCACCGCACCACATTCTCATCTATCTTGCTGTCTTTGGCATGGACATGGACGATGGCATCGCCAAGATACTTGATGATCGTGATCGGGTCCATTCCCTGCCAGAACAGATGGCTCGGATCAAAATTACAGGATATCTCTTTTCCAACAGCATCCCTGAGCGTAAGCAGTGCCTCCGGATTGTACACCACATCTCCGGGGTGCATCTCGAAACCAAATTGCACGCCGGCATCCTTTGCCCGCTTACCCATCTCCTTCCAGAAGGGTATTATCTTTTTCTCCCACTGCCACTCCCATGCTTCGACATAATAGGGTGGCCAGGGGCATGTAATCCAGTTCGGATATTTGGCATTCTCACCGGCACCGGGGCAGCCGGCAAAACAGTTTACTATTTTTGTATCCACCTTCCCTGCAAGGTTGATTGCATCGATCAAATCCTGCTCGTGTTCTCTGCTGAACTCAGGATCCGGATGAAGGGGGTTACCGTGCGCAGAGAGGGCGCTGAGCTCGAGGCCTTGCGATCTGTACCCATCGATGAAGGCTTTCAACTTGCTCGTGTCCTTCAATAGCTCCTGAGGATTGCAGTGAGCTTTCCCGACGAAACCACCTGCACCAACCTCCACAGCGCCGCAGCCAGCCTTTTTTATAATGGCGGCTGCCTCCTTCCACGACTTGTCCCCGAACACAACTGATATCACACCAAGTTTCATCTTTCGCTCCTTTTTGGATTTTATGTATTCAGATAGTGTATTTACGCGGCATTAATGTGAATATCCTCTATATCCTCTTCCACTTCTTCCGGCGGCGGTTTTACATGTACAAAGAAGATAAAAGCAGCAAGTCCGACACCGATAACGAGAAAGCCCTTCCTGTGGAAATACAGTACCCATGGCTGAAAGAGCATGAATATTCCAATCCCGATTATGGCCATGGCCAACGGCTCGAATAATTTTCTACTCAATCTGCTGAACATTGCACCACCTCCTTATTTTCGAATAGCACCGAAGGTCACTCCCCGCAGCAGGTGTTTCCGCAGCAAAAAGGTAAACACGCCGACTGGAATGAGGAATATCGACGCCCCTGCGGCAATAACACCCCAGTCGACAATTCCTATTCCGAGCTGAGATGGGATGAAGGGAGGAGCGGTCTGTGCCTTGCGTGTGGTCATAATGAGTGCAAATACGTACTCATTCCAGGCAAATATAAAGCAGAAGACCATTGTCGCTGCGATGCCGGTAGCAGCCTGCGGCAGAACGATCTTTCGAAATGACTCAAAACGGGTATACCCGTCAACCATGGCAGCCTCTTCATACTCCCTCAGTATCTCATCGATAAATCCTTTCATAACCCATGTGGCGAATGAAAGGTTAAAGCAGGTGTAGAGGAGTATCAGGCCGAAGCGTGTGTCATTTAAACCGAGAAATCGATACATGAGAAAGAGCGGGATGGTAACAACAACAGGAGGCAGCATTCTCGTGCTTAATATAAAGAAGAGCCAATCGTTTTCTCCTTTGAACT
>CAYFYU010000221.1:0-3281 GCA_964347455.1 uncultured Spirochaetota bacterium
TAACATAACATCTGGACCAGTTTTTGGGGGGCAAGTCAAAATGAGGCTTGCCATAGGAATCCCACTGACGGCTATGAGAGTATGGGCACGATGAGCGGGGGGATATTTATGTTTGTGGTGAGACTTTCCAAAAGGTACGCATTGTCGGTGAACAGCCAGTTACCGTTTTCATCCTTTTAGCCTTTAGTAGAAGCAACTGCCTTGAGAAAGGTTGAGTCTCTTATGAGAATGATTTTGTCTCTGACAACATTTGGTAGATCTGGATCTTAGACAGTTTCTCACTCAATTCTCGATCAGAAGAGATACGTTCTTTGACTTTAAGAATGCGAGCCAGGACAAGCGACGTTGCATAACCGATTGGTCCGGTTGATCTATGTTGTGACAAGATTTTCCTGATGGTACGTTTGTCAATTCGGCGGAAATATTTCAGGAAATCTGCCTCCTGGAGGGTGCGTATTCTTGATATATCTGAACCCCTGTTCAATATTAGCAGGGTTCAGAAGACAAGTATAATATTCAATAATTACTTATATAGTATACTTTTGTATAATTTGAGAATCCGAAGTGAATCGCAAAAAGTTTGGGTTCCTTTCACAATTTTGTATTTATATTTTGGGTTACTTTTTTTATGGATTTATAGCCAAGAAAGTGCATTGAACCTTTATTTTTAGAGGGTTTTTGGGGCGCTTTTTCTAAATTGGTTATATAAATCATTATATAGCAATTAATTAGAATATTGATCAAACTTAATTTAAAGCAACAATGTGTACCGGAATAACTACTCTTCAAGTTAAACATAAGGATCGTATGTGTGGGAATGTTCCGATTGGAAAAACATTGACTATTCACAGAAAAAGACACATAATTTATTATACCCTACCATAGTAAGGTATAATAAATTTCAGCCGAAACTGAAAGGCTAATTAGACTTCAAAACAATTGAAAAGGAGATTGCAAAATGGTTGAGCGCGTAAAAAATCCGGTGTGTGAGATGAATGTCGATGCTGAATGTGAAAAACACATTAAACTGAATCCGGATAGATTTTCAATTCTTAGACCCTGGGTTTTATAAATCTTGAGCAATGGTGGAGAAACTATGGAACAGAAACTTGTTGAGGAAAGAAAAAAAATCGACGGCAAGATGGCCGAGGTACGGCACAAGATTATGGTATTCAGCAACAAGGGCGGTGTGGGGAAAACCACGTTATCGGTAAATCTTGCATTCGGCCTTGCTGCTCTGGGATACAATGTCGGGCTAATGGATGCCGATTTTCACGGCCCGAATATTCCAAGTATGCTCGGGCTTGGTGACAGAAGTGTGTTGACAAAAGATGGTGAATTGATTCCCGTATCTCTGTCCTGGGGACGGGGGTTTCTCAAGATTATTTCGCTTGCATTTCTGGTTGAAGCGGGAAGTGCCGTTGTCTGGAGAGGCATGTTGAAGATGTCCGTCATCAATCAGCTATTGGGCGATGTACGATGGGGAAATCTCGATTATTTGATAATGGATATGCCTCCAGGCATTTCTGATGAGCCCTTGAACATCGCTCAGCTGGGGCACCATAACCTCCTCCACCAAGGAGCTCATTGAAAAGCGAATTGTTAGGGAAATCGGCTCAGTTAGCACGGGTGTCGGCAGGAGGCCCGTTGAATTGGACATGAACAGGGAGCGGAATTTTATTGTGGGTCTTCGGCTGGGCAGCGCGAATATAAGCTCAGTTCTTCTCGACGTGAAGGGTAACATCGTAGCGGAATCCAAAGAGAGTGCAGACGCTCAAGCGGGCGTCGACGTCATACTCAACCAGCTCTTCGGTATTGTTAGGAAGATGCTTGATGAGAAGGAAATAGAATTGGAGCGAATCGCCGGAATAGGCATTGCGGCTCCCGGAGCTCTGGATGCCCATTCAGGCGTTTGTCTGTATGCACCGCACCACCCAAAATAGAAAAACGTCCCCCTGAGAGACCACTTTGAGGAACAATTTAAAAAGCCCTGTTTTGTCGATCACGTTAACAACTGCTCAGTTTTAGGTGAAATGTGGTTCGGCCTCGGCAGGGGCATGAAAAATTTTCTCTGTGTGCTCCTCGGAACGGGGATCAGTACAGGCATAATACTCAACGGCGAGGTGTATCGAGGGGTGAATTGTGAGTCAGGAGAGTTCGGACATACCTGTATCGATCCATCGGGTCCGGTGTGCATCTGCGGAGGAAGGGGATGCCTCGAAGCATATGCAAGCGGACTGGCTCTAGCAAAACTGGGCCGAAATACTGCTCAGGATAGGAAAGATTCCATGATCATGGCTCTTGCTGACGGAAATGGGGAAAATATAACAGCTGAGACGGTTTATAATGCAGCATCCAGAGGTGATGCTGATGCTTTGAGTATATTTCGCAAGATGGGCCATTATCTGGGAATTGGTGTCAGCAATCTTATCAACCTTTTCAACCCGGAGTGCACTATACTCTGCGGGAGAGTCTCGAAGGCAAGTAAATTCTTCATGTCGTCGCTGCAGACGGTGATTGAAAGGAATGCGTGGCGTATTTCAAAGAAAGAGATTCGCATATCGAATCTCACCAACGGTGCTGTTCTAGGCGCAGCGGGAATTGTACTGCAGGAAATTTACAATAACAATTTCCTGTTCACACAGTCCTTCGATAATAGAGTTTCGGCTAGAAGGATTGCTTCTCTTTAGCAGGAGCCCGGATTTAATTTTACCGATTGCTTCACAGTACCTGGATCGTTGATCCAGTGATAAAACATTGCAAAGGAGGCATGTATGAAAACATTCGTCAAAACCATGATCTTCATTGTGCTCGTCTTTTTCACTGCTATTCCACTATTTGCAGCCGGAGAAAAGGCGGAGGAGGAAGAGCTCACCTTTCTCTATGTGCCGGGAGAAACAGATCCCTTCTACTTCTCAATTGAGGCGGGTGCAAAGGACAAGGCAGCTGAGCTTGGTGTAAACCTCATTGTTACCGAGTATCCGAAAACCTGGGGTCCCGAGATACAGGTGCCGATTCTCGAAGCAGCCATAGCTCGTGGTGGAATTGATCTTGTTATTATCGCCCCAACATCCAATGATGCGCTCATTGCTCCACTGAAAAAGATCTACGATCAGGGAATTGAAATTATTACAGTGGACATATATATCGGTGATGGTGACTACTCGAAGCCGAGCGATTTTTCCTTTCCCCTCGCCTATATAGGCACGGACAACAAGCTCGGTGGTGAGGAGGTTGCGGACAAACTTGCAGAGACGCTCGGTAAGACAGGGAAGGTTTAC
>CAYFYU010000222.1:0-3229 GCA_964347455.1 uncultured Spirochaetota bacterium
CAATTTCCCGAAATTTATCTCAGCAGGAACCGGGATCGATATGGATGAAGCCAAATTGAAACAAGCAGCCAAACGGTATCGGACATTAGTTAGAGCCATCAACATTGGACGAGGTATGAGAAGAAAAGATGAGAAGCCACCGGAGGATCATTGGAAGCATAGATTCCCCGAACTCGAAAAGGAGCTCTTGGATGCATATTACAAATTCAAGGGGTGGAATAACGAGGGTATTCCTACTAAAGAATCCTTGCATGAATTGAATCTGGATTACGTAAGCAAAGACTTCATTCAGCGGGGGATCTTGACGGATAGCGAAGACGCACCTTCCAAAGAGACCTCGGTGGCAAAAGGGCGGGAATAAGACGAAAGAACCTTTATCCGTGAAGAGTGAGAATATGAAAAAAGTGGTTAAAACAATAAGGATTGATGCTGACAAATGTACTGGTTGCCGGACATGCGAGGTCATTTGCTCCGCCTTTCACGCTACGGACAAATACAGCAGCATTAATCCGGCGAGGGCTCGTATTCGGGTGATTCGTGAACCCCTTACAGACATCTATATTCCTGTTTACGCGGGAGATTATGCTCCAGCCGAATGTGCCGGCAGAGACATATACACCATTGATGGAAAACAATACGAGGAGTGTGCCTTCTGCAGGGCATCCTGTACGTCAAGGGACGAGTTCAAAGAACCCGATTCTGGTCTACCCCTCAAGTGCGATATGTGTGAAGATGATCCTCCACAAGAAGAACCCTTGTGTGTTAAGTGGTGCATAAACGATGCCCTGATCTATGAGGAAAGGGAAGAGGAAGCAGAAGAAGAAATTAAGCTGGAGGACATGGAGATAGGGTTGGAGTCAATGGTAGACAAATATGGATTGCAGAAAGTAATAGATGCCATTGCTCGAATATCAACGAAGGAATGAGACATCAAGGCAATGGCAGAAAATTGAAGGAGACCATGGAGACTGTACCCCTGACCGCTTTCAAAGAGGTCATAGATGAGCTGAAAGCGAACGGTGGAGACGCCGTCAAATTCTGTTATGAGTGCGGATTATGCGACACGGTGTGTCCTTGGAACAGGGTGACCACTTTCAGCATACGCAAGCTAATCCGAGAAGCTACATTTGGTTTAAGCGAGATAGAACGTGAAGAGATTTGGCGTTGTACTTCCTGTGGGAGATGCCCTCTGCGATGCCCCAGAGAGGTGAAGCAAATAGAGGGCATAGTATCCCTGCGCAGACTTGCCACAGATTATGGTGTTTTTCCTCCACTCGTCCGTGCAGTACGCGCCGCAAGCGCAGGTCTTTCCACTGAAGGTAATCCCCTCGGTGAAGAACGAAACAAGAGGGAAGATTGGGCAAAAGGTCTGTCCGTCAATACCTATATTGAGGGAATGGAAGTTCTGTATTTCTCTTGCTGCTATCCCAGCTATGATCCAAGATTAAATAAGGTAGCTCAAGCCACGACCAATATCCTCAACAAGGCAGGTGTAGATTTCGGGATACTGGGTGTCAAGGAAAACTGCTGTGGAGAAAGCATCCGAAAAACAGGCAATGAGCAACTATTCAAACGCCTCACCAGGGAAAACATTAAGGTTTTCATCGAAAACGGGGTAAAGAAGATCCTTCTTTCTTCCCCTCATTGCTACCACACATTCAAGAACGAGTATCCTGAATTTAAGGTGAACTTCGAAGTGGTTCATATCTCCCAATATTTATTCCAGCTGATTACTGAGGGAAGACTTACACCCACTAAGGAATATGGGAAGAAAGTTACTTATCATGACCCGTGTTACCTGGGCCGGCACAATGGCATCTATGACCAACCTCGAGAGGTCTTGAAAAAGATACCCGGTTTGGAACTGAGCGAGATGGCCGAGTCGCGAGAAGATAGTCTCTGCTGCGGAATGGGAGGAGGCAGGATCTGGCTTGAAACTCCGATGTCTGAAAGATTCTCTAACATCAGACTGCAGCAAGCGATCGGGATTGGGGCTGAGGTACTGGCAACTTCCTGTCCGTATTGCATCACCCAGTTCGAGGATAGCAGGCTAAACCTTAAGGATCGCGAGGTCATACAGATCAAGGACATCACGGAGATTCTCCAGGAAGTGGTTTAGGTTGTGATACACATACAAAAGAAACCCGATGAGGTGATAGAAAATGGAAAGAGAGCTAGAAATTAGTCAAGACCAGATTCGGAAAAGTCTCGCAGATAGTATTCGCGAACGCTTCGAAGGTCATCTTTATGGTGATGTGATGGTTGTCGGTGGAGGGGTCAGTGGTGTTCAAGCCTCTCTTGATCTTGCCGCCGCGGGTTTTAAGGTTTATCTGGTGGACAAGGCTCCTGCCATTGGTGGCCATATGGCCCAGCTTGACAAGACTTTTCCCACCAATGATTGCTCCATATGAATACTTGCACCCAAACTGGTCGAGGTCGGCCGGCATCCTAACATAGAAGTTCTAACCTATACAGACGTTGACAGTGTAGAAGGAGAAGCAGGAGACTTTAGGGTAACCCTGATTCGAAAGCCCAGATATATTTTGGAGGAAAAATGCAGAGGCTGTACGACCTGTGTAGATTACTGCCCGGTCGTATACCCTGACCCATTTAATCAAGAAATATCGAAGAATAAAGCCGTCCATATCTATTTCGCTCAAGCCATTCCCCTGATCACTTACATCGATGAAAGTTGCCTTTACCTGAAAGAGAAGAAGTGTGGTATTTGCAAAACAGTATGTGAGAACGAAGCTATCGATTTCAACCAAACGCCGGAGAAGGTAGAAGTAAAAGTGGGGGCGGTCATTCTGTCTCCTGGCCTTGAGCCATATGATCCAAAAGCGGGAAATGAATACGGCTACGGAAAGCTGCAGAATGTTGTAACCAGCATGGACTATGAACGGCTGATGTGCCCCACCGGACCTTACGAGGGTGAAATCCTACGTGCCTCCGATAAGAAGCATCCCCAAAAAATCGCCTGGATCCAATGCGTCGGTTCCAGACAGGTCAATCCAACCAGTGGCAACAGCTATTGTTCGGCCGTATGTTGCACGTATACCCAGAAACAAGTCCTTTTGACAAAAGAACATAACCCAGAAGCTGAGTGTACGGTATTCCATAACGACATTCGGTCCCATGGCAAGGATTTTGAGCGTTTCTACCAACGAGCTGAGGGACTTCCAGGGATTCGATTTATAAGAAGCTATGTATCCATAGGAGAAGAGATCCC
>CAYFYU010000223.1:0-3125 GCA_964347455.1 uncultured Spirochaetota bacterium
TACCCCCCTATGGTATAGCTTACCAGAAAAAATTCCGGTTGTCAATAAATTTTTTATGTCCAGCACCCGCATCACCTCTATCTCCATATCTACAAAGGTAAGTTCGGCTTCTGGATGCTCTCACGGGGCGTTTCGTTGGACCTGTGCGCCGCGTGTGATGAATGGCGTGCAAACAGTACTCTCAAAAGGTGGCGCCGGTGAGGGATAAAGGCTGGTACCTGTGCTTTATAGGTGCGGCAAGCCTCTCCGAACCGCACTTCCATATCCTTCTCTTCACGCCGAGCAAGCCGGACATAACTCCACACGAGAATCGGTGCCGTTATCACGGATACGAATGTAGGCCATTGCACCAGCAAACCGACAATGATCATAAACAGACCGAAGTATTGTGGATGGCGGATGCTGTTATAAATACCTTCTGTTACCAGCGCACCACGAGCCGAGTGGATTAACCGCCAACCCCGAGCCATGACCGATAAACCACCCCAAAATAGAACGGCACTGATCAACATCACTATTGCCCAGACAACCACTGAGCCTCCTGACAGGGCTACCAGCAGGTGACCGTTCTTATGGGTGAAGGGGTTCAGGACCGGATAGGCACGCCCTAGAAGGGCGGTAAGCGCATAGATGGTCAGCGGTATGCCGTACATTTCAGTGAAGAGAGCGACGATCCAGGCGGCGAACAGACCCATGGAACGCCATTCTTGCCGTCTCCTCGGCACCAGATAGCCACCGACAAAAATAAAAATCAGGCCGATGCTGAGAACAGCAGCCGGCCACATTCCGTATGCAAAATCAGATCCCATTGACCCTCCACCTCCCCAAAGATAATTTCATTGGCGCGAAATAACGAACTCAAGCTTCCATTAAGTCAGAAGACTCACAGGTCTCATTCAAAGAATCATGAGAACAACCACAAACAAACAATACCTTTCCCCTCAGGAGCATTAGGTTACAGTGTACCGACTTCCTTCGTAATTGTCGGCACTCCACCGAAGCATAACCTTGTTTGTACAAAATAATTCTGCTGTCAACCTGAAACCATCATCTGAGCCCTCATGAATGGATATAATACTATACCCCCCTATGGTATAAATTATCAGTAAAAATTTTGTTAGTCAATAAGTTTTTCCTCAGAGGCACTGAAATTGCGTACATGGATTTAAATTGAGGATAAAATAAAAATGACGTAATGGGTTGGATTATGTCGCAGCGCGTGATTCCTCGATCTTATGAATCAGGAACGCTGCGATGTCGTCCTCCCCTATGATGGGAGGAGAGCCCTTGTCAACGTGCTCTTTTGTGATACAGTTATCGCAGTGAGTAATTTCCTCCGGGCTGCGGGTTCTCGTGAAATAGCTCAGGCAAATATTCAGGGTTTCAAAGGCAGACAGGTGGGGAGTCAGCTCCAGGACCCGGGTGAAGCCGGTCAAACCGTATCGGGTATTGCACCAGATCTGTCCATCCGGGGACCTCTTGTGGGAACCGTACGCGAGGTTAACCCATAAAAGATTCCCGTCATACATGAGATCCTGCAGGAACCTTTCGATAAAGGCAAATTTAACCTGGACCTTCTCCTCCCTGTTGATGTCCCACTCTTCACCGTTTCCCTTGGTTTTCATCTCCAGAAAATCTCTTCCCAGGAAATGAACAACTGTCTTTGGACCTGCCGTATTTTCACTGAGAAATGCCGGGAGGTCTTTCCATGAAAACTGGGCGGGCGATAGGATCTCCAGAACAGAGAGCTTTCTCTCCATCTTTTCAGGTGGAAGGGTTGCCCGGGCACTGTCCTCGAAAAACTCCTTATCATCTGCAGATAGCACGAGGACAATTACAGAATAGTCTCGTTCAGTAAAAAAGGTAATTATTTTCTCTCCAAGTATCTTCCAGGGAAAGAGCATGAAAAGAGTCCCACCCCGATGTGATTCATTCATCCGCTTCCTCTGCAACCCTTTGTTCATCATTTTCCTTCGATTTCAGATATTTTTCAAGGCTGTTTACCGCGGTAGCGGCCTCCCCGATTGCAGTGACGATCAGGCGTACTTTCCCGGGATAGGCAGTGATATCTCCGCAGGCAAAAATACCCGGGAACGTGGTCCGCATCTCCGAATCTACTCTCACATGATTTTTCTCAAGTCCAATGGGCAGACTTTCCAGGAAATCTATTCGAGGAACCAACCCGATATTCACCAGTACCCTGTCCACCTCCAGAGCTTCCCTGTTCCTATCCCCGTTGTTCTCCATATTAACGATGATTCTTTTTCCTGGTCCTCTCTCCAAGCTCAGAATCTTCCATCCGGGAAGGACCCTGGCGTTGCGTTGGGTGAGCTTCTCCAGGCTATCCTCATCGGCCTGGAACCGGTTGAGCCTGTGGATGAGAGTGACCTCTGATCCCGCATCCCCCAGGAGAAGGCAGTTGTCCACCGCACTGTTGCCTCCACCGGCTACGGCCACTCTCTGTTTTTTCCAGCTCGAAACATCCTCTATGGAATAAAAGAGGCCATGCTTTTCGAACTGCTCCTCACCCGGGACGCCAAGCTTTCTGGGCTTGAACAGCCCAATCCCGCATGCAAGAATAATGCCCTTCGCTCTAATCGAAATGTTGGGACCATCTACACAAAAAAACCCAACTTCAGGGTCTATTACATGGACAGGCGCGTTTTCAATTATGGGAATGTCCCGCTCCCTGGCCTGTATTACCATTTTCTCCGCAAGATCACCCGCCGCAATCTGAGAATACCCGGGGTAGTTATACACAGGCTTGTGGGGATAGAGATTCTTCAACTGTCCCCCAGCAATCGCGCCCTCCAGGACAGCTACCTTAAGTTTCTTGTTTTTCGCAAAGATCGATGCGGTGAGACCCGATGGACCCGCCCCAACTACCACAACTTCATATAAGTTTTCCTCCTCTATAGCATCATGGGACAACATACTAGTCCTGCGAATCTTTTATACATTTATTAAAGAGTCTGAACCTCATGCCTCAATGATAGGTTAGATACTGCAAAAGGGCAATTAAAAGACGTTTTTAGATCGACATTAATATCTCATTTATGAGAGTGGTTTGATTCTTTGTAATTTTAAATGGTGTAGGAAACAACCAATGTCTACCAGAAATAGGT
>CAYFYU010000224.1:0-3074 GCA_964347455.1 uncultured Spirochaetota bacterium
AGGATGGGCCAACCCATGCCGATCCACAGGCCCTTCAGCTTTTGCAGAATAACTTCCCTCCCGGTACAATGATCACCCTCACCCCCTGGGATCCTCAGGAGATCTGGACACTCATCTCGGCCGCTCTTGCCAAACGCCCGGCGCTCATTGCCCCCTTTGTGACCCGGCCGAGTGAAACCGTCATCGATCGCACGGCATTGGGCCTCGCCCCGGCCACCGACGCAACCTCTGGCGTTTACCTCCTGCGAAGCGCACATGGAAAAGCGGATGGGACCATAGTGCTTCAGGGTAGCGAGGTCGCCTATGCCTTTGTTGAAACAGCTTTATCGTTGATCGAAAAGGAGGGTTTTAACCTCGATGTCTATTACGTGGCGAGCGCAGAACTCTTCGATCTCCTGCCCCGCTCGGAGCAGGAACGGATATTTCCTGAAGCGCGTGGACATGAGGCTATGGGAATCACCGGTTTCACGCTTCCGACAATGTACCGCTGGATCCGTTCCGACCGCGGCCGACTGATGTCGCTGCATCCCTTCCAGAAAGGGCATTATCTCGGAAGTGGTCAGGCACATATGGTTGTAGCGGAAGCGGGGCTTGACGGGGAGAGCCAATTCAGGGCGATTACCCGGTATGTCAAGGAGCAATAGAAGCAATCCTCCATCCCCTCTACTCCTCGCCCTCCGTTATATTTCTAGAGCAGACTGAAGCGCGCAGTGAAGAAGGACATTCGTCCCTGCTTCGCAGTCCTCCCATCTGGTATTCTCTACCTCCACATGACTCCGGCCGCCAATACTCGGAACGAAAATCATTGCGGTAGGTGCAACCTGGCTCAAGTAGCTGGCATCATGACCAGCACCGCTGACCATGGAATGGCTTGGATAGCCCAATTTTTCAGCGATATCCATGACCCTTTTCACGAGCCGGTCTTCAAACGGCGTATGCCCCACCCGCCAGGTCTCCTCCAGTAGGACGGGACATCCCCTTCTCGCAGCGATGGTTTCAAAATCCCGCCTCAGATCTTTCCAGCCCCTGATTGCCAAATCGTCGTCCCAGGAACGTATATCCACCGTAAAGTGGACCCTGTCGGGAATACTGTTCCTCGAGTTTGGGGAATTATGAATCTCCCCCACCGTGGCTACCATGTTGCCGCCCATCTTTGTGGGGAGCTCGTTCACCTTGAGAATCATCTCCGCCGCGGCACAGAGGGCGTCATTCCTCCCTTCCATGGGAGTTGGTCCAACCTGATTGGCTGTGCCCTTCACGTAAATATCGTACCAGTGGAGGCAAACAATACCCTTAGGGGCACCGATCAGTTTCTTCTCCCTTTCGAGCACGGGACCCTGTTCTATGTGGTATTCATAATAGGCGTGGACAGGCCACTTTTTCGCCGGCAGTCTGCCTTTGTATCCTATCCTTTCGAGTTCTTCACCGAATCTTTTGCCGTGAATATCTACTCTCCCATAGACCCAATCCATATCCAATTTTTCCGTCCAGACCCCGGAGCCCACCATAGCCGGGGCGAACCGGGTACCCTCTTCATTGGTCCAATCGACGATAATAATCGGCCTGTCGTTGTCAACCCCATTCTCATTGATGGTTCGCATCACCTCCAAACCACCCATAACCCCCAGAATCCCGTCGAAACGCCCACCCTTGGGCTGGGAATCCATATGAGAACCAATCATGACGGGGGGAAGGTTGTTCCTCTTGCCGGCTCTTTTGCCGAATATATTCCCCATCTCGTCAATAATCACCTCTAGATCTATCTCATTCAGCCACTGTACGAATAAATCTCTGGCTTGCCTGTCTTCATCCGAAAGCGCCAAGCGTTGAACGCCTCCCCCAGGAGTAGCCCCTATCTTGGCCATCTCTTCCAAGGTGGCCCGGAGGCGCTTACTATTTATTCTGAGATCTCCCATATTCATACTATTCCTCACAATCACGGGTCAGCATCCCGATAAAATAGTTTCAATCTACGAATGAGGTTCCGCAGCTCATGTTAGTGAATCTCAACTTCTCTCCCACATTGTTATTTTCTAAAGACGTCAACGTTCTTAAACTGTCGGTACAACATATATCCTCCCCAGATAAATGATATGATCATCAGGATAATACCAATAGTATAGGAAATATTGGCAATTACGTGGTCGTATTGCTTCAAACCAAGCATGCCCAGGATATTTTCCTAATCGTGGCCTTCGACCTCACGGCCTGTAACGCCTCCGATGAGTATTAATTTCAACGCCCGAGAGTCATTTATGTAGGGGGCAATATCCATAAAATTCTGCCCCAACCACCACAGTGAAGCCGAGGCGCCGAAGGTATTGCGCGATGTTAATAACAATGCGGACATACAAATAATAGGCATTAAGAGCTGACCCAAAGTTCCCCCGAGAAACATCATAAAACGTCCAAAGGGCATACAAATAATGTGCCCGGCTTCATGAAAAGGAAGATTAACGAGGTGCATAAAGGGCATCACCGTAAAACTTTTCTCCATGGACGTGAAGATGAATTTGAATCCATAGATTAAGAGCACCAGGTAAACAATAACCCTTCCACTGAAGTAAAAAATATTAACCTCAGGTTCAACGTAAAACAGGAGCTCTCGTAGCGTGTTGGAAATGGTAAATTTTGTGGATTTTTTAGCTGTGGCAGGGGTTCTGGTAAACCTGGATCTGTCCCTCTTTTCAGACTCCATACTGGAGGCGTATTTACTGAAGACGATACCACATTTCAGACATTCCACATTCCCATCCGGTTGCTCAAACTCACATTGAGGACATATCATCTATTTACCTCTAACGCCTTTGGGGGTAATCGGTATTATATTCCCGGAATCACCTTCTTCAAGGGCCTGAATCTGAATATTTATTATTAAATAAAAATAGATTATTACAAATCATTTCCTAGAACCTAATTTAACAAAATCTGTAGGTTTGAATATTCCACTTTTATTGATAACCGTTCTTATACATTTTTTTATCTTCCATCCCTGTTCCCAAGACTACGTTCCAAACAAATCTCGAACCGTCGATCATCTTCGATTTTTCTCTTTTTGGGTCCTTTTGTTCTCC
>CAYFYU010000225.1:0-1881 GCA_964347455.1 uncultured Spirochaetota bacterium
AGGCCGCGAGCTTGAGGCCGCGGCGGCAGAGGCGGGCCGTGCAGCACATCGCCAGCTCGTTGCCCCCGCCGATGAACATGCCGTTCGGCTTGGGCTTGCCCGGCTCCGCCGAAGGCAGTTCGGCCCGCTGCCGGAGGGCAGGGGATTGCACCCGCTGTCCGGCTCGCGCATGCTGGTGACGAGAACCCGAGCTTCACTCAGGAGGTGTACGATGTCGTGCGCAAGTCCAACGTGGATGTGGGTGTCAATATCGACCTGCTCATCATGGATAAATCGGCAAATACAACCCTCGCTTTTATCTCGATAAAAAAAGACGGGGAACCTGATTTTACCTTCTATCGAAACCACTGTGGAGCCGATCTTGCGCTTAAACATGATGAAATAGAAAAAGGTTATATAGAAGATTTGAAGATTCTGCATTTTGGTTCATTGAATTTTAGTGGTGAGCCTCTTCGTAGTACCACGATTGCTGCAGTTGAGACGGCGCGAGGCTTGAATAAGATAATCTCCTTCGACCCAAACCTCCGTCCTTCACTTTGGGATAGTCAGAGGCGGGCGAAATCGGAAATGGAGAACGGGCTGCAGTATGCAGATATCGTCAAGCTGACCGATGTGGAGCTTGAGTTCATTACCGGTGCGAAAAATCTTTCGAAGGGAACAGACATGATCTTGAAATACGGCCCTCGCATGGTTATCGTCACCAGGGGAAAGGAATCCTGCTTTTTTAACAATGGTGAAATTTTTTTTGAATACCCACCATTTAAAGTTCAGCTGGTTGATGCAACGGGTGCAGGTGATGCCTTCGTTGGGGCGATTCTGTTCAGTATAAATAGAAGGCTCGAAGAGGATAAAACTGTATTTGCGCTTGATAGAGCTGAAATTGAAGAAATACTACGTTTTGCCACTGGATGCGGCGCTCTAACGGTAACCCGAAAGGGAGTTATTCCAGCCTTGCCTACTTTTGAAGAGGCCAAAGAATTTTTAAATAAAAATTGAGTCTATTTTTTCTTCAGCCAAACCATCATTGCCCGCAGTTCCTTGCCAACCTTTTCCATAAGGTGCTCTTCACCCATCTTTTTCAGCTTGTTGTAGACCGGACGGTTTGCCTGATTCTCTAATATCCATTCCCGTGCAAATTCTCCAGACTGCACCTCTTTGAGTATCTTCTTCATTTCTTGGCGTACATGGTCGTCG
Organism: uncultured Spirochaetota bacterium; assembly: GCA_964347455.1. Lineage (GTDB taxonomy): Bacteria > Spirochaetota > B62-G9 > B62-G9 > DRHN01 > JAGLSF01. The sequence goes on from CAYFYU010000225.1 coordinate 1,195, forward strand.
ATCACGCGAGGTCCCCTCGTATAGTCTCCAAACTCAGCGGTATTGGAAACGGAATAACGCATCAGCGACATGCCACCTTCGTTTAACAGGTCAACGATGAGTTTCATTTCATGCATGCATTCAAAATAAGCGATTTCCGGTTGATATCCTGCCTGGACGAGGGTTTCAAAACCTGTTTGAATAAGGGCAGTTACACCGCCGCAAAGTACTGCTTGCTCACCAAAAAGATCGGTTTCTGTCTCCTCTTTAAAGGTGGTTTCAAGAACCCCTGCTCTTGTGGCACCGATACCCTTTGCGTAGGCGAGAGCGTTTTGCTTTGCCTTGCCTGAAGCGTCCTGATATACTGCAATGAGGCTTGGAACCCCCTTCCCTTCAACATACATCCTCCTCACCAGATGACCTGGACCTTTCGGCGCTATCATAATAACATCAGCATTTGCTGAAGGAACGATCTGTTCATAATGAATGTTGAATCCATGCGAAAAGACGAGAGTGTTTCCTGATTTAATATTTTTCTGGATGGAATCTCTGTAAATACGGGACTGCAATTCATCCGGCAAGAGAATATGAACGAAATCAGCCTTTTTTGAAGCTTCGTCAGCGGACAGTGGTGAGAAACCGTGCTCCTTTGCCAGTTTCCAGTTGTCCGTTCCTTCGAGCTCTGAAATGATTACATTTAACCCGCTT
>CAYFYU010000225.1:1891-2934 GCA_964347455.1 uncultured Spirochaetota bacterium
TGAGTTAAGCTGAATAGTACTAACAAAAGTGTTAGGCGTCAATTTTTTGCGAATAACAGTGGAATGTACGCCGCATATGCTGCTATGGTGTTTAGATTGTATTAATGAGATAAACTAAAAAGAACTTGACAGAAATTAAGAAAGTATGCAAAGTGTTACATTAATCTTATTATTTTTATAAGATCTTTTACAGAAGCGATAGGGGAACATTGTAACTTTCGCCAATGGTTTCACACACCATACTACTTTGTTTTTCATCATACAACTTTTTTTCTACCATATCGTGCTTTCTTCAAAATTCCGTATCCTGTTGCAATTCTGTACACTTTAAACTACATTGGCGAAAGTTCTAGTAAGAATAGAGGTTATAGGAACTTTCATATTACGATAAAGTCGAGTTTGTATGTAAGTAAAATCGACTTGAATATAACCATTGGTAGATAAATTTTCCATCCATGTATATAGCGTTATCAACGCACAGAAGTAATCGGTGAGTTTGAATTACTACTATAACTCATTTGAGAGAAGGTGTGATCATCACCTGTATTACAGTTAAATAACAGGTACTGTTTCTGGAGGCTCATCACAAATGATATGCCCAAAGTGTCAGACCGAGAACCAAGAGGAACGAAAGTTTTGTCGTGAGTGCGGGGCAAAGCTTGTGAAGGTCTGCCCTCAGTGCGGCACAGAAAATCTCCTCCGAGATAATTATTGCGGTGAATGTGGTCATGATTTGAGTGTTCCTTCAGAGCCATCCCCCAAAGAGTTCTCCATCGATGAACAACTCCAGAAAATCAAACGCTACCTCCCCAAAGCACTCACCCAGAAAATCCTCGCCCAGCGTGACAAAATAGAGGGCGAAAAGAAACAGGTCACTGTCATGTTCTGCGATATGGTCGGGTTTACACCCCTCTCCGAACAACTCGGCCCTGAGGATGCCTACTCCATCATGGACCAGGTCTACGAGATACTCATCCACAAGGTTCACGACTATGAGGGTACGGTCAATGAGATGACCGGTGACGGGATCATGGCACTGTTTG
>CAYFYU010000226.1:0-2923 GCA_964347455.1 uncultured Spirochaetota bacterium
GCTCATATTTCACTCTGACAGAGGCTCTCAGTATGCGAGTGAAGGGTTTAGAAGATCTCTGTTGCAAAAGGGGTTTGTAGCCAGCATGAGTGGAAAAGGGAATTGTTACGACAATGCACATGCTGAATCTTTTTTTCACACGATTAAAGTCGAAGAAGTTTATGGGAATACTTATAGGTCTCGACAGGAGGCAAAATTAAGAATATTTGAGTATATAGAGGTATTTTATAACAGGGTAAGGAAGCATTCCCAATTGGGATACATGAGTCCTTATCAATTCGAGTTACAGAAAGAGTTACAAAAAGTAGCTTAACTATGTGTCCATTTTTTTAGGGGAATATCAACTCTTTTAATTGAGTTAAAGGAGTACTGGAATGACGATAGATTTATAACAATTTTCATCATATGCCGAGACACTAAGTTTGATTGTCAAGAGATCAAATGAGATGTACTATAAAATATATTCTACGACAGGCACACGATCACTGTAAAAATGCAATAACAATCTACGAAAGACTCCACACTACGAGAAAGACCTACTAAGAAAACTCTTCTGTATTACTACTGTGCCTGGCTCTGGTTCTACTAAACGATTGAGATTACGATTGGGTGGTGAGAGAATAAAGCAACATCAATTTTAAAGAGGGTAATATGACAAATCAAGAATACACAGATACATCGGATATGGCAAGGATATCAATAATAATACATATGTTGCATGAAATACACCCGGGCGTATCCAGTGTAATCAAAGATAAAGAATATAATACCGTAAATCGTATAGTAAATGATTGGGAACAGAAATTATTGGATTTGCGCAAAATAGATTAATGTGAACTCTTTGTATTTATATTCTTAGCAAAATACCTTCTCAAAAGCATAATTTGTTATTTTAAATGGTAATGCAAGTGAGAAGTATATCACAATTTATAATTAAAAATAACGCATTTCTTGTGCTATTATTGCTATTAATAATTATTGTGCTTATTACCTGGCTTTTATTACTGTTCAAAGACGTTACAAAAAGTATAAAAAGAATAAGTATAGATACATCTGGTTTGGAATATACAGTAGAAAATGTATTAGAAAGTGGAATGAGCGAAATAAAGCTTGAGATATATATTTTAGAACGTCATATAGATGACCTTAAAAGCAAAATAGATAATTTAGAATATGAAATTTCTGATTTTGAAGACCAAATTCAGTATTTAGAACGCCGAATAGAATATGATAACTAGTTAAGCTTCGTTTAGTTCTTCTACCTGATTAAGCTTACGGTCAGGTGGGGAGAGAACTTAGGCAGCGGTGAAGACGCCCAGTTTGATTGTGAAGAGATTAAATAAAGGGAAATTACATGACAGAAAAAGGTACACATAAAAAATATGAGGAATTAGAGCAAAATGCAAAAACAAAAGCATTAGCAAATATAGAGCAATTGATTCGCGTAAAATTGGGTTTACCAACTGGAACTCGTATGGTAGATAGATCACTAACAGTATGTGTTATTTTAAAGTTAGATCCTGTGTTTGATGAAAAAGGAAATATAATTTCTCATTCCAAAATATACAAAGAAGTTACAAATGAATTAGTAAAACAAATATATGATCAATGTGCTCATGTGCAATTTAGACAAGATTGGGGATATAAGTGGATCGAAAGTGGCATAAAAAGCTATTTAAAGGGTTATATAACTCATAATCAGATCAAGGGTGAAATCCACACTGCTAAAAAATTGGAGATATCGAAAGAAGATTTTGAAAAAATAATCGACGGTTTATCATCATATAAAGAATCGGAACGCTATAAAAACATCCTAAAAATATTTGAATTTGAAAAAATTAAATAATACCAAGATAATTTCTAAAATACCTTATCACCGTCTTTGCTTGGGTCTGGTTCTACTATAAGGAACCGCTTCAATGATTTTTAAAAGAATCTCAAGGCCATATTTACACCACTATGGTCCTCCTGATAAGGAGTTCAAATACAACTACGAGTTCAAGCATTACGTTGATTGGCTGTGGTGGATACAGGGCATGATTGTAACGTTTGCCTGCCCTGAGGATAAAGAGCCTGGATGGTGGAAAGTAGAAGAGGCTCACTATTTCGACCCGAATATAAAAAATGAAATTGCTGAAATTGAGGACAAAGAGAGATTAATAAGCCTAGTAATGAGGAATTATGCCGCGTTTATGCTGGGCTCGTATTTAAATAAAAGAAAGAAATATACCTTGGACTGGATTAAACGAAAGCTATGGATTTCGGGGGTAGAGGGTGAAGATCTTAAATATGTCTTTGAGCAACTGATAGGGTACGGCGAACCGAAAAAGTATAGTGAGATATTCAGGGAATGTGAAAAGGTTAAGTTTAAAAGCAAACTACTATGTCCTGAGTAAGTTTACAATCGGGTAGGGAGAGAAGAAGTAATGACTGGTGTATCCATTTCCCACCAACTTCCGTCAAAAGATGTAAGAGGGGGTGATACACCATGAAGCTTGACAGCCGCATTAAAAGATTGATTGCAATCGGAGCGTCAGTCACAGCAAATTGCCAACCGTGTTTGAAGAAGAACATAAGCAAGGCCTTAGAGGATGGAGCCAATGTACAAGAAATCTTAGAAGCAATCGCAGTGGCAAAGATGGTAAGAAGGGGTGCGAGTGCTAAGATGGACCAATTTGCTTCAACTATATTCAAGGCTGCTGAAGAAACCGCGGTTACTTCAGAAAAAGGGTGTGGATGCGGTTTATAAAACATGACCAGCCCCCACACTTTGTACCACTTCCAGAGTTAGTCTCACATGCGTAGGTGTGAGGTGAAGCGGAGCGAAACCGAATACCTACGCTCCCATCGGAATAATCTGTTCCTGAATTAACTTGACTTGACAACTATATGAGATAGGTGGTCAAATTGTCTCCTAAGAAGT
>CAYFYU010000227.1:0-2919 GCA_964347455.1 uncultured Spirochaetota bacterium
TTTTCGCAGAGATGCTCCCACCTGTGGCCCTTCTTATTCCTTTCTATCTACTCTTCAAGCAGGTTGGTCTAACGAATACACTCCAGGGCCTGGTAATCATGCAGACTTCCTGGTTATTGCCGATAGTCACCTGGATATTGTACAGCTATTTCAAGACTATTCCCAAGGATCTTGAGGATTCTGCGCGCATAGACGGAGCATCGAAAGTAGGTGCATTGTTGAGAATAATTGTGCCTGTTTCCCTGCCGGGGTTGGTTTCTTCAGGAGTCATATGTTTTGTTTTTTCCATGGGAGAATTCATGGGTGCAATGGCTTTAGTAAATGTGACGAGGTTTCACACGCTGCCACTGGCACTGGCACAATTTGTCACAAAGTACTCAATAGAATATGGGAAGATAACCGCATCGGCTGTACTGGCAGTCATATTTCCGGTGGCCTTTGTTTTGATATTCCAGCGCTATATTGTTAAGGGTTTGACCGCTGGAGCTGTAAAAGGGTAAATCAAGACCCTCTTTCGACTCATATTTACTAAGAGTTAGTTTTAGTAATATCTCTTATGTTGAGCTAATGATTTAATACATATCTCTGTAATATTTGCACGCCCGCTCTTCGAGTTTACGGACACCTTAAACTGGCCAAGTAAAATGCTATAAGGGCCCTGTCTGTTAAATATGCACTCTTTGGTACATCAATTATTGAAACGCACATTGCAGACGTCTATCGCACAACCAGGGTATATTTTGATCGATTTTGGTATGCGATAGCTTGCCATTTAGATTCGTGAGAATATCAGCCACCGCAGCTCGATACTGATTGATAGTAAATTTTATAATTGGGATTCGCCGATTTTCGATAAGCTCGCCGCGAAATGCCCCTCGATTTGCTCAATATTGAGTTTCGACTACTCTTGCCGATGGAAAACGTCAGACTACTAACAAACAGACTACCCGGACCATGATATTTTTTCCAGAACTGTAATTTATCATAGTTTCACAAGATATTCCTATAACTGGTGATAGGCACTCCTCACCCCTGGGTATTTCTTCTTCCATTACTGTGTGAGAGGAAGCGATAATCAGGAGGCCTTCAGTGCACCCCTATCGAAGAGAGGGCAGCGGCCCCCCAGATGGTGTCTTCAAAATGAACGAAATAAGTTGCTTTGCCACAGAGGGATTTTGTTTACGCAATATATTCATGCTGAGTATTGTGGAGTTTTTAAATGGTAACGATCATGACAGAGCCTCTTTGATGAATGAGCACGGAGCAGAGACAGGATATCGGGTAAAGATTTTATCAGTATCTCTGTGGAGGCAACCCGTACATGTTCGGCGCTGACCAGAGAGGTATACTCTGAAGCTACGGCGATGTGGGTGCCACTGGCAAATAGTCCCATTGTAGAGAGATAGAGACAAAAGAAATACCAGAATGGCAAGATTGTGAACTATTTCCTATAGTGACCCCCTTTCGGAAAAATTGTTCTCTCAGGAGCAACGCTCCTCCTCTAGAGCAGTAGATTATAAACTGAGTCAACTCCGAATGTGAGGTCTTTTAATGCGATGTAAAGTCGGCTCTATGATCTTTCCAGGTCTGGAGAAACCTGTGGGTGTTGCGCCATGCATTCTCAGTATCCTCGCGAACATTGTCAACAGGTGAAAGTATCAACCCTCCACCCTTCCCCAGTATCGAAAGCGCCCGAATCACCGCCTCCTCGGTTTCCCTTTCCGATCCGGCTTCAACGGTCACTGCTCCACTGACCCCTCCCCAAATGGCTCTGCCTTTCCTGGAAAATATTTTTTTAACAGCCTCCAGATCGGTTCCCTTTCCCTCTTCAGGGTCGAGTCCAATCAGTACATCAACACCGCTCGAGAGTATATCTTCGAGCAGTGGAAGAAAAGCACTAGTGATTATGTACCCGTACTTCTTTCCTGCCTGATGCACCAGGTCGCACTCCCGTTTTAAAGTGGGTTCGATTAAATCCCGGTAGGTGTGGGGAGCCCAGAATTCCGTTGTCTCGTACCATGCCCGTCTGATGATGAGGTCTGCTTCGGTAACATCGAGGTAAATCTCTATCTGTTTCATGTTCCATTCATGTATGATATCTATATATTCTTTGATTAGGTCGGAATTGGTAATGGATAGGACCATAACATCCTCAAACCCTGACAGCCACGCAATAGCGTCGCATACCATGACACCGGGATCCACGTATGTCCCTGGAAGCACACTTCCCTTCCATCCTCCAACCTGCAGCAGGCCATAAGTGTGGGCCAATTTCTTTGCCGCTTTTGCCTCATCCCTTAACACTGCAATATCGCTGTCCTTGATTGGACCGAAGAGATAGCGTATCTTTTCTATGTCCCTCTCCGGTTTGACCAAAACCTCCTCAGCACGGGGTACTATCCAGTCGTTCATGAGTTGAAAATCATCCTTAGTAGGCCAACCCTCCCACTGTTTTACCCTGCCAGAGAGCGGCCCTTTTGGGGTATCGAGCCTGCGACAGAAGTATTTGACACCCTCCTTTTCCTCTACCCACTCGGTTACCTTCACGTCGGGGTGAAGCGCTCCGTTGAAGTGCAACGAGTGGTTCAAATGGCCAACATGAACATACGCATCCATTCCGAGCTTGAGCTGCTCTTCAACATACTCCTGCTCCGTTTTACATTTTTGGTAGAGGTTGTAGAAGATCATAAAGGAACAGGGAACGTAATCCACGGGTCCACACTCAAAAGCGCTGAGCATTCTTTCACGGGAGGTCATTTCTGTTTTCCAAAAGGATCACTTTGAATAGGATTTTCTATCCATTATCGAGATTCTCATCCCGATGTCAAGTGAAAAAACCTACAGAATAGTAAATGGGTACAGAGATAGGTACCACTTTAATCATCATCCACGGTATCACCCTGTACAGGGTGATACCGG
>CAYFYU010000228.1:0-1023 GCA_964347455.1 uncultured Spirochaetota bacterium
AACGTATATTCTTGAGTGAGGCACAGCATTTTCTTACTTTTACAACTGCTTCGACGATATCTTCCATGTCTTTTTTTGACCCGAGAAGAACCTGATGGGGTATTGTTATTGCTTCATGTTTTGCGGCCTTTTCAACTACCTCCAGATACAGTTTATGGTAGTTAACTTTTTTCCCGTACTCAGTAAACTTAAATGGATAGCCATTTGGGTTGGGATTGAAAAGAGGACATCGGTATACAGGATCGTATACAATACCGCAGGGGATGCCCTCTACTCTTAGAGCATCTCGTATAAGAGTGGAGGGAATACCAAGAAACTCATCGGTATCACATCGAAAAACATACTGGTAGTAGCTTTGTCTGGTTACCCGGAGGTCCCTCCGCATCGGCTTTACACCTCCTATTTCCGATAGACCGGCCGATAGAGTTGCTGCATTCTGTTCTCTCTTTTGAATTTGTTCAGGCAATCTTTCAAGCTGAGCAAGCAATACAGCTGCCTGAAATTCATTGAAGCGATAGTTATGTCCTATGAAGCGATCCTTCTGATTACCAATAAAGGCACCTCTCAAAAGACCTGTATCGTAATCGCCCTCGTAAAAGAAATTCCACATTTTTCCCTTTCTGTGGTAGCCGATGTGCTTGTAGGCGTATATTTCCTCGGCATAGTCTTCGTTGTCTGTCATTATAAAACCACCCTCACCCGATGTGATCAATTTACTCTGCTGAAAGCTGAATGAACCAAAATTACCTATGGACCCGGCTCCCTTACCTCTCCATTGAGAACCGTGGGTATGTGCACTGTCTTCAATAACCACCAAACTGTGCTTTTTAGCAATAGCCATAATTCTATCCATATCAGCCATATTGCCATACAAATGCACAGGAATTATTGCCCTGGTACGAGGCGTGACTGCCGCCTCGGCAAGATCAGGGTCCATACAGTAGGTATCGGGTTCAATATCCACAAATACAGGTATTGCATTGCTGAACAATACTGCAGCCGCTGTGCCCATCCAGGTTAGCG
>CAYFYU010000228.1:1033-1801 GCA_964347455.1 uncultured Spirochaetota bacterium
AACCCCAGCCGTGGCGAAGAACGTGTATGGAGAGGTTATGACTTCATCGCCCGGTCCTATCCCTGCAATTTTCAGTGCAATTTCGAGTGAAATCGAACCATTAACCACACAGAATCCATAGGACGCATCATGAAAACTGTTAAACAGCTCAGCAAACTTTAGTTCCAGAGGTCCGTTGAACGACCAGTCACCGCTTTTTAAAGCCTGCAGAAGCCACCTTTCTTCCTGGTTATCGAAAATGGGCCATGAAGGAAAAGGATCGACTCGTATGGGGGTTCCTCCCAGCAATGCCAATTTATCAGAACTGGATTTCATTTTTTTACCAGTTTTCACATGTTTTGCATCAGAGCTCCCTTTTTTCTCGATTCTGTTGCCTTCATCCATTCATTGCTCCTTGAAGTTTGACTTAATTTAAGGGTTTTCAATCAATCATATTTCAATGTCTTTCGTTTCTTGCTCAACGATTCTAACCAGATCATCAATATGTGACATCTGCTTGCGCTCAAGCAGCCATCGTGATCCAATTCTGATGGCAACACGCTCAACAACAGCCCTTTTTTTTAAATCTGCGATGCTCGTAATGTCCCACACACTCACAATACCCATAATTCTTCTGAGCATTTTTGCTCCTCCGCAACCGGCAGAATCATGCAACAGATCGAGAATATAGCGACGACGGTACTCCCCGAATGCATTTTGACCTCTGGGGAATTGCCAGTATTGAGAAGGCACCAATTCACCTCGGTTGTTTTCAATCCACAGTATTTC
>CAYFYU010000228.1:1811-2888 GCA_964347455.1 uncultured Spirochaetota bacterium
ACTTACGGGCAAACTCGTTCCACACACCTCTCACCATATCGAGCAAATATTCCTGATAATCTGAACGTTCTTTTTCATTCAGTGTATGAGCAAAATGGGAAAGGTAGTTCAATATCAGGTTCTCCAGCATGGCTCCCACATCAAAACCACTCGGTCCGAAAAATGCAAATTCAGGGTCGATAACACAGGTGCGGTTCTCATTGAGCATAACACTTCCCGTATGAAGATCTCCATGGACAAGGGCCTGTTTATGGGTCATATAGGCCTCTTTCATCTCAACAAGGGCCAGTTTGAGCTCACTATTCTTTCTTACTTCTTTAACCTCTGCATCGATTTCCGGGTTCCATCTATTCTCAGGTGATTCCATGAATGGATTGGTAAAGACAAAATCTTCCTGTATTTTATGTAACTGAGGATGGGTGAATTTCGCAAGCAACTCCTTTTTCTCAACACGGGTCAGGTACAGATCTGATGTGAAAAAAAGCGTCCTCGCCATAAAAGTAGAGATATGGTCAATAAAATGGGGGAAGCGCTTGCGTGCAACCAGTGGTTTCCTCATGATCTCGAAATTACGCAGATGCTCCATCACGACGAGCGACATTTCACTATCATGGTCGTATACATCTGGGGCCAAACCAGAGGCCAGTTCATTGTACTTCAAAAGAGCCTGAGTTTCAAAACGTAGTCGTTCTCGTGTGAGGGGCCAGGATTCCCCGGCAACCCGAAGATAGGGAAGCGCTTGTTTGAGCACTGCTGAATGTCCAGGATTATCCTCATTTTCAACGATAAATACCAGGTTTACATTTCCATCCCCAACTTCTTTTACATTGACCTTACACTCCGCAGGGAAAAAAATCTTCAGTGCAGGACGGTTCTTTACATAGTCAGCAACACTATTCTCATCAAGTGCTCGGTAGGCCACTGTATACTCCCCGCTCATTTCCTCTGGTATAATTTTCGTTTTTCCGGATACAAACCGAGTACTCCCTCCTCTGAGGCGCTGCATACTCCCCGTTCAGTAATCAACCCTGTAATCAACCGTGCGGGCGTTACATCAAAGGCATAATTTGCAGCCGG
>CAYFYU010000229.1:0-491 GCA_964347455.1 uncultured Spirochaetota bacterium
CTTTGGTTAAAAACGAACCCGGAGAGAACGATGAAAAAAGAGAACAGAAGGGAAATTTTCAATAACTTTACATTTTGTATTCGTCATACACAATAATGTGATTGATAGGTAAGTAAATTACAGTTGGGTTTTATTTTCCTACATAACAGGAATGAAATGGAGCTTTTATGAGCGATAATGGTAATAAAAATTCTTCTGCTTCTAACGAAGCCGAAAAGTCTCAAATGTTCACGCTGCTTGACGGAGCTATCGCCGATACCACCGAGATTCTTAGCGATATAGAAAACCAGAAGATGATAGTTGCGTCTCCCGCCTATCCGCTCGAACAACGGCTCGAGACCTTTGAGGATATTTTCGAATCACAGGTTGGTGATACTGCACTGACAAGAGCACGAAACGTTGAGCGTGAGGTGGGACTACGTCAGCTATTTTTAAAGTTCGAGGGAGGGAATCCGACAGGAACCCAGAAGGATCGCATCGCATTCGCTCAG
>CAYFYU010000229.1:501-1789 GCA_964347455.1 uncultured Spirochaetota bacterium
GCGATAACGGTTGCCACGTGCGGCAATTATGGTGTTGCGATATCGCTTGCCGCTTATCTTGCCGGGTTGAGGAGTATCATTTACATACCTGAAAACTACCATACGAAGAGAGTAGTGGAAATCGCAAAGTTTAATACGGAGATAGTGCGTTTGCCGGGTGATTACGAACATGCCTTGGAAGTATCGAAACAGCGGGCAAAGGAGGATGAGATCTACGATGCAAACCCCGGTGGAGAAAACACAGCAGTCCAGCTTCGGGCGTATGGTGAGATTGCATATGAGATATATGATGAGCTTCGAGATGCGCCTGTAGCGGTTTCTATTCCCGTATCCAACGGAACGACTCTCGCCGGTATATATAAGGGCTTCGTCAGCTTATACAGAAGGGGGAAGACATCGCGAGTTCCAAAGATAATAGCAGGTTCCACCTATAGAAAGAACCCTATTGTCCAGTCCTTTTTAAAAAACCTGCCCCACTGCGAGGATTTGAAAGCTGAGCAGATCCAGGAGACTCGGGTAAATGAACCCCTCATAAATTGGCATTCCACGGACGGTGACCATGCACTTGAAGCAATACGTGCTTCAGGAGGGTTTGCAGCTTATGTTTCCGACAAAAGTATGCAGTATTTCTCGAAGATTATTCGGGAAAATGAGGGATTAAATGTACTTCCTGCATCCACGGCGGGACTCGTCGTTTTCGTGAACAAACACCGGGAAGAAACCTTGCCGAGCAACCGGTACGTTGCAATTTTAACAGGGAGGAAATAATGACCGAGTTTCCGGAGGGAAACGCAATTGTTTATTGTGAGGGTGGATTTGCAACAACAAATGGAAAAACGGCGCATGGGCTTATAAGACGCACAAAGCGATACAGGGTGCTTTCAGTTATCGACTCCCGATACAGCGGGAAAGACGCAGGAGAAGTGCTCGATGGAAAGGTAAGTAATATTCCTATCTACGAGGATGTGAAAAAAGCTGTTCATGCTGCATCTGCTGCAGGCATTCAATCCACACATCTCGTAGTCGGTCTTGCTCCTGATGGAGGAAGACTGAGTAACAAGGGACGTGATGACGTGAAGGTAGCAATAAAGCTAGGCCTTCATATCGACTGCGGTCTGCATGACCTGTTGTCAGATGATCATGAAATCGTAAGACTCGCAGAGGAGCACAATGTTCGGATCCGGGATATAAGGAAGCCTCCACCCCGTGAAGAGCTTCACTTTTTTTGCGGAAAAATCAAGGACGTGAATTCACTTAAAATTGCAGTACTGGGAACTGATTCGGCAGT
>CAYFYU010000229.1:1799-2114 GCA_964347455.1 uncultured Spirochaetota bacterium
AAGCACTCGAAAGGGCCGGCTTATCGGTCGAGCTGATTGGTACGGGACAGACAGCCTGGATGCAAGGTGTACGCTACGGACTGATACTCGATGCACTGATCGTCGACTTTGTGACTGGTGAGATTGAACATGCCGTCTGGCAGGCGTGGCAGGAAAAAAAACCAGATATCATAATTATCGAGGGCCAGGGAAGCCTTCTCAATCCTGCCTATCCTGGCGGTATGGAAATTCTCACTGCTGGACGTCCGGATATTATGGTACTTCAGCATGCACCTGCACGCAAAGAGTATGACGGCTTTCCTGGATACACTCTTC
>CAYFYU010000229.1:2124-2782 GCA_964347455.1 uncultured Spirochaetota bacterium
AAGAGCTCTTGAGGTAGTATCTCAAAAACCTGTCGCTGCCATAACGATCAATCATGAGGATATACCTCCCCAAAAAATTACAGATATGTGTCGTCGTATTTCGAACGGGACAGGTCTGCCGGTTGGTGACGTTCTGAAAAATGGCGCCGACGAATTGTTACCTCACCTTACGATTTTCAATGCTCACGTTCACCGAAAATATTTGGAAGGGAGAATAAAGAGTATCTCCGTAAAACAAGGCACCCTAGATCATCTCATCACTATGGATATTCTTGAAATTGGGCCGCTCGATCTAAAGCGGGATCGTTTCAAGGCTTCCTACACCGTGCGAAAAAAGAACCTGGTTGACAGTTTTGATCTGATCTATCGCTACGAGGAAGAGGTCTTCGAGCCTGATGACCCTGCGTCAATTAATCTGGCTTCCATGATCGCTTCGCAGGTTGCATTAAACTACGGCCTATTCTGTAAAAAAATGATTTTTCATGGCTTCTTCGACAAATCCGATAGAAAATTTATACGGGAAATGCTCGATTGCACAGCCCGTGAAATCTATGTAAAGAAGTTGCTTGAGCCGAATATCTTTCTCCTCAAATCGTTTTCGTCAGTACCTCTTTTGAAAAAGGCTCAATACAGCAATGCGGAGCTGGTTTTTCCAGAT
>CAYFYU010000230.1:0-2338 GCA_964347455.1 uncultured Spirochaetota bacterium
TTTCCTCAGGCATTGTACGGTCGAAACTCCTGAGACCGGCTTCCACATGAGCGACCTTGATTCCTAATTTTGATGCGACTAAGGTACAAGCCATGGTTGAGTTCACGTCTCCAACAACAAATACCCAGTCCGGGTTTTCTTCTAAACAAACCTTCTCAAATCGAGCCATTATATTTGCTGTCTGTACAGCATGTGAACCCGACCCCACTTCCAGATTGATATCAGGAAGGGGCAACTCCAGGTCTTGAAAAAATACTTCAGACATTTCAATGTCATAATGCTGACCAGTATGTACCAGAATATAATCTATATTAGCTTGTCCCCGTTTTAAGCTCCTATTATGTTTTGTAATAGCTCGAATTAAGGGAGCAATTTTCATAAAGTTTGGCCTGGCGCCAGCAATGAGCATTATTTTTAAATTCTTATTCAATTGTCTTGCCCCAGTCGATACAAATTTAATCCCCCCGCACCCCCCTTTAGAAAAAGGGGGATTATTAAGGTGCTATGTAGAAAAAAGGGGGCTTTTATCCCCCTCTTTTTTAAAGAGGGGTTAGGGGAGATTACTATGATTCAGAGCCTTTCTCTTGCCATGATCTAGGAGTAAGTTCTCGGCTATTTGTATAATATAATCAACAATAATATCTTTAATATTGGTTTCGGTATAATTTTTCTTGGCTGACTTATCCCTCCGGACAAGGACGATTTTTGTGCGCACGTCTTTAACGTTTTCTAAAAGATTCAGCCGTCCGCTATCAGCCAGGTATTGATCTATGGCTCCGATTTTACCCCGGAAAATACTATATACCGGCACACCTAACGCAGCAGCCTCTCTATTCATAGTCCCACCGCCACTGATCACAAGATCAGAATGCCATATTAAATTAAGACCTTCGACTACATGGTCCGGTATTACGATCTTGCAGTTTGTACACATATCCGGCCACATCTTCCTTATAAAGGCCGCCTGTTTATTATTTCGTGGCAATAAGACCATACGGATATTTCGCTTTTGGCCTAAAAAGTCGATTACTTCCTCAAAAAGTTCCTCGCTCTGGTGATTGTGATAGTGGGCTTCTGTAGCCGGAGGACGGATAGTTACTACCAAGTCTTTTTCATCAATGCCCAGTTTTTCCTTTATGCTTTGATCTGACTTGAAATTATGTGCGTAAACATCTTCCTTGATGCCGGGGTACTTAAGAATATTAACGTTTTTTCCTTTAATGAAATTATCAGGTATTACCTCGGGCACGATTATCCACGTGGGACATACAAGAGGAAGCTTTTTTGTATATTCATAGTCACTGATCGATACCGATGGTATATGAAGTATTGATGACAATAAGATTTGTGACCGTGATCCATGTGATAAGGCCAGGTTCGGTTTCTCTCTCAGAATTATGGAAGCCATTTGCAATGCTCTCAGTATCAGGCCGGCAACTTTAAAAATTTTGTTCTTTCCATAGTGACGTCCAATTCGTTTATAATGGAAGTTGAAAAGATCAGCAAGCCCCCATACTTGGGAACAGTTCCTTGCGGTTAGCATCACATGATATCCATGTTTTTTGAGTTCTTCTATAATTGGCTTGAAGAACGGCACATGTGGTGAATTTTCAAGATCGATCCATATTTTTTTTCTATGATGATAAATTGTTAAATATTTTCCCCCCCTCATTTGTTAATAACCCATTTCATTGAATATCGGTGCTTAAGCAGCAATGGCCACGTTAAGGCTGTCACGATAATTTTGTGCAACCCGTTCATTTTTGTTTTCCATTCTTCATCAAGCTGTAATTTAAATTCACCGGTTTTAAAACGATTTGGGTTTCCATAAATGCTGTGGTTAACTCCAAGTTTAACTTTGTGTTCTGCCACGAATGGAAGATGTACAGGGCTCTCATGAACTAGATTGAGAATACATTTAACATTTTCCCGTGGTTTCGCAATAAAGTCCTCATAGTATAGCTTCAGGAATTTTCCAGTCCAGTTGCTCTGAAACATTTCAGTTACGATGTTCCTTATGTTCCACACGAGGGAACTCTCCAAAGTGTTGGTTCGCCGTAATCCATCTGTCTTTCGAAGCCAGGAATATGCTGTAGCACGAGGATCTCGAATAAGATGAACAATATATAAATCAATCTCAGGTATCATTGACAATATATCTGCATACCCGAGATTCTTTGAAGAGTCAATAATTACTTTACTTCCGCTGATAGACAGAATTGCTCGATAAAGCACCTTTAAATTATAGAGATGCTTCTTTAGATTTGATTCTAACTTTGATCTTGCTCCCGGTATAAACATTCGCCATGGAACGTAGCTGCTATGAGCAGCGCTATCT
>CAYFYU010000230.1:2348-2778 GCA_964347455.1 uncultured Spirochaetota bacterium
TCCCGAACATTAATTTGGTTTAAATCCTTCAATGTCCTATCCATTACAGCGCTCCAAACTCCACATTTGCTCATATTATCTCCACAGCCACATAGCCCATCTTCAGCTATCCCCTTATCCCATATATCAATGAGCTCGCCTGCGTTGAAGAAACCATCGATTTCACCAAGAATGTTGCTAAGGATGGTACTCCCGCTTCGAGTTGGTCCAACAATATATATAACTTTGATATTACCTTCGTTCATATGCCCTTATTCGGGTTAACCTAAATGAGGATAAATGAGTTTCCCTTCCAGCTGAAGGACTCGATCGGGAAGATGGCGATTGATAAGGCCGAGAATTTTTTGTCCTATTCCTTCTTGAAAATCTGTATTTTTTGTTTTTGGAAAATAACAATAATTCAAAAGCTGTCTTTTCGCTCCCCACCTTT
>CAYFYU010000231.1:0-749 GCA_964347455.1 uncultured Spirochaetota bacterium
ACGCATGTGAGACTAACTCTGGAAGTGGTACAAAGTGTGGGGGCTGGTCACCAATTTTCCCGAGAAGATAAAAGAATTAAAGTAAACTCACCAATATTTTAACCATTGCTCACTTTTCATCGGTAAGGTATCCTGGAGATATTATACGGCGTATATAAAATAATACTGGAATATATATGCAACCCATATATGAGAAGTTAGGCAAAATGGCAGCAATCAGAAATATCATGAGGGAGGTGATAAATTATAAGGAGTTTGCCTCTGGAGAAGAAGCTAGGCGCATCGCTTCTACCAGACCGAAAACTGGACAGTCCTTGTAGAAGAGGTCTCCCGTTAGGAGCAGTGACTAATCTGAGGTTCATCGGGGTAAAAAGGAAAACCCCGCTGGACTGTGTATCTATGAAAAGGAGGTGGTAAACATGAATAACAACTTTGTGAAAGCTGCTGGTGTATGCTCCATCGTATTTGTGGTGTTTTTTGTTGTTTCTTTTATTCTCTACAGTGCAACGGGTGTGGAGAGGGAAGATCCAGAGAAGATCGAGGCATACCTGCAGAATGTCCACAATAATCCCCTTTACGCTGGCGGTTATTGGGTGTTTGTCACTGGATTTTTGCTTCTGATACCCGTCTTTTTGGGATTCTACCAGGCACTCCGTGAAGGGGGTGGCATCCTGTGGGTCGCTCTGGCGGCATCGCTGAGGGGAATGTCACTCTTGTTAGCTTCCACTCTAATTTCGCTGGGAATAGTG
>CAYFYU010000231.1:759-2751 GCA_964347455.1 uncultured Spirochaetota bacterium
ACCTGCTCTTGAGGTGATGGCAAAAACCTTGGTGGAAACCGTTATTTGGGCGGATAGTATAGGGCTTTTCCTTTCATGGGGCATTGCGGTGGTGCTCTTCAGTATCGGTGTCCTGCGTACCAATGTAATAGGCCACTGGCTAGGGTGGTTTGGTGTAGTAATCGGGGGGCTGGAGGTGATCGTAAACCCTTTGGACCCCGTCCTCGGCACCTCAAGTCTGTTTTTCAATATTATGTTATCTGTGGGGTTCATCCTAACCTTGGTGTGGTTTTTAATCATGGGGGTGTTCCTGTTGCGGCTGCGGGAGGCGGCTTAGGATTAGGAAATATATAATTTATCATTTGGCAAGGCCCCAAGGGTTTCTAAGATATGGTGAAGATATTTAATCCTAAGCCCTTAACCGGCCACAGGAGGTTAGGCTTGCAAGGAACTCTCACCTAAATCAAGATCAAAAGTGATTACCGCCATATCACCTAACGGCGTAACCGGCTCGTATCTTCGGGTACTCGCGCAAACCAGCCCTTAATCTCCCCTTGTACTAATTCCTCTAATTGTTAAAATAATAGTACAGACTGCATATTTGCAGTTCACTCAGTAGTTGGTTCTTCCTTTGCAATAAGGAAGACAAGAGAATCTAAAGGAGTTGGTTATGGAAAAGGTGAAACCAAGTTTTACCGCAGAGGTAGATGCAGTCATAAGAATGGTCGAGACGGAGAAACCGGAAAGCGAACGATTATGTTACGATCCTTTCGCAAAAGGCTTTCTCAGCACAACCAACAGGGTCATAGGTATGATTCCTCCTTTACGGAAGCTTGCCCTTTGGTATCTTGAGCAAAAGCATCCTTTCATACTTGATTGTGTCCCTTCTCGGACCAGATATATAGATGAATACGTAACCGAATGCATTGATGCGGGTCTGAAACAGTTAGTTATTCTCGGAGCCGGCTACGACTCCAGGGCATACAGAATCGAAGTGCTTAAAGGGAAAGTAACAGTGTTCGAGGTAGACCATCCGGCAACCCAGAAGCGAAAGATAGAATTGGTAAAGAAGATGATGGATCCTCTTCCAAGCAATGTCGTCTATGTCCCTATCGATTTCAACAAAGAAACGTTACTTGGAAGAATGTCCGAGAGTGGGTATAACAAAAATAAAAAGAGCCTGTTCATTTGGGAGGGGGTTACGCCACTTTTAACGGCAGAGGCCGTTGATGAGACGTTGAAGTTTGTGACAAAGAATTCAGGATCTGGTAGCTCTATTATTTTCAACTATGTCCTTAAATCCGTAGTGGATGGCACTTGCCAAGTAGAGGAGGCCAAAGAAATAAGAAGATCATTCAGCAGAGGAGGCATTTTAGATTTCCATTCCAACAAAGGTGATCGCCTGCTGTTTGGCATAGAAGAGGGGACTATAGAGTCATTCTTATCTGAGAGAGGGTTTCAGCAGATCAAAGACATATCGGGCGATTATTATGAAGCTCAATATTTCACTGGGCCCAACAGCAATCGAAAGGGGTGCTGTTTGTGCAGGGTCGTGCATGCAACCGTGAAGCCCAAAGAATGAATATGGCGAGTACCCAGCATTCGATCGAAACGTCTAGAAATGTTGGATTGGAATTTCAAATTTAAAGGGTAGAAAGCCCAACTAGCCCTTGAATACCGTCTTGCTTTTTCGCTGCGCTTCATGGTTGTACTACTGCATAAATAGAACGTAACTGGTTAAAAACTGCAACACTTACTCAAACCTACCCATAATCTCTCCTTGCATTAATTCCTCTGATTGTTATGATGATTGTAAGGAGGTCAGAGTGAATATTTATGTAGGTAATTTATCGGATGAAGTCACTGAAGCGGATTTGCGGCAGGCTTTTGAAGCCTTCGGGCAGGTCACATCCGTCAAAATCATCACAGATAAATTTAGCGGCATGTCGAGAGGATTTGGATTTGTGGAGATGTCAACAAAAGATGAAGGTCAGGCTGCGATCTCGGGGTTAA
>CAYFYU010000232.1:0-2723 GCA_964347455.1 uncultured Spirochaetota bacterium
CCGGTCATGGCCATATCTTTATCTTATCTCTCTGCCCTGGCCAGCACCGGGTAAATCTTAGGCTTAGACTAAAGAATTAGGCGGCTAAAGAAAAAAAGGAATAAGGTGGTTGAAAGAACGATTTATAAGATTTAATTATCCGCTATTAAAATTTTTCACATGTCCTTCCTACCCCTCCATAATAGACATAAAACCTCTATTAATTATTATCCCAAACGGCATCAGTTAAAATAAATTGGTGTTTTATCGGTCTAGTATGATGGCAGCATTAATTTAGTATTATCTCTACAATCATTGCGCTTATAATTGGCTTTGCAGCCGAAAGGTAATCAAAATTTGCGACAACCACCGAGATGCATGAAATTGAATCTTTTGTGTTGGTTACTTTCTTGTCTGTCCTGTCCTTTATTTTTTATCTCCACCTCGTTTTTAATCCAATAGTTTGGATTCAAAAATTCAAAAAATTGGAAAAAGAAATATCATGTATCCCTGAAAATGAATCAAAAACAAATTTTGTTGGTATGGTATCAGTATTGCTATTTGATTTTTAAGTGGAGGTGATGAAATGAAATTCTATAAGATTTTTTTATTAATACTAATACTTTTGGGCACTCAATTTTTTTATTTTACCCATGCCGATACAGCCAAAATTAAAAACCCTGATAACGGGCATGAGTATCAAAGATTTGATACACCGATGTCTTGGCATGACGCAAAAAATTTTTGTGAAAGTCTGGGAGGTTATCTGGCAACTATTACATCCCCGGAAGAAGATAATTTCGTTTATTCAAATTTAGTGTCCAATGTGCCTGAAGGTATTGAAATGTGTTGGATTGGTGGTACAGATGAAGGGGCTGAAGGTAGCTGGAGATGGGCAAACGGCGAAACGTGGAGCTACACAAATTGGGGTCATAATGAGCCAAACAATTGCAGTGGTATTGAACATTATCTTACATACTTTACACCATGGGACAACTTGGGACGAGGTGGCCTATGGAATGATCTTGGGGTCCTCGGTTCTCAAGGTTGCGGTTGTGGATGTCCGAATGAGATTTACGATGTTTATACGATTTGTGAGTGGGATGATGAAAATGAAACGGTAACTGTTTTGTACTTTGGAGCATCCGGTCAATCAGTAACGGGTTCACAATCATTTTTAGTGAATCCAGAGAATATTAATTCTAATTGGATGGTAACCGTCAATCAAAATTGGATAATATGTACCCCTGAGTCTGGAATAGGAATCGGGATTGTCTCCGTGTCGGTCGATCCGTCAGATTTATCGGAAGGCTCATACAGTGGCACAATTACCCTAACAGACCCAAATACCTCTAACTCTCTTCAAACGATTTCCGTTGTCCTTAATGTCTATAGCTCAAATCAAACATCTTCACCTTTCGGCATTTTTTCCACTCCTGTAGAGGGTTCCATTGTAAGAAGCAGTATCCCTATTACTGGTTGGGTGTTGGATGATATCGAAGTTGAAAATGTAAAGATTTATCGTGGTGAAGGTAAAGATTTGATTTATATTGGAGATGCCGTCTTTGTCGAAGGAGCTCGACCAGACGTGGAACAATCTTATCCAGAGTATCCTATGAATTATAAAGCAGGTTGGGGGTATATGATGCTTACCAATTTTCTGCCAAATGGAGGAAACGGCACCTTTACACTTCATGCAGTGGCTGCGGATGCAGAAGGCAATATTGTGACATTGGGAACAAAAACCATTACAGTAGATAATGCCAATGCAGTGAAACCCTTTGGTGCCATTGATACCCCCACGCAAGGCGGCACTTCCTCAGGCAGCAGCTTCATCAACTGGGGATGGGTTTTAACACCTCAACCCAACAGCATACCTACAGACGGTTCCACCATTAACGTATATGTGGATGGTGTTATTCTCGGCCATCCAACCTATAATAATTATAGGCCTGATATTGCCACTTTATTTCCAGGTTATGCCAATAGTGACGGTGCTGTTGGATATTTCTATTTAGATACAACGCAATATGAAAATGGTGTACATACCATTCAATGGACAGCAACAGATGATGCTGGAAATACAGATGGAATCGGTAGTCGGTTTTTTACTATTAGCAATACAGGTTCTGCAAGAAGCTTTTCTAAATCTAATACAAAAACATCAAGTCTCAATGTTTTATCTAAATTTTTAGAAATTCCAGTAGAATTTTTAGAACCGGTTAAAATAAAAAGAGGTTTTAACAGGAATATTGAACCTATAATAGTAAATCCTGACGAAAATGGCCTAATTAAGGTGAAATTTAAAGAACTTGAGCGTTTTGAGGTGCAACTCTCGACCGAAAAATCCGACGTAACCGGATACATGATCGCAAACAATAAACTCTATCCATTGCCATTAGGTTCAACATTGAAAAATGGCACTTTCTACTGGATCCCTGGACCCGGTTTTATTGGAGAGTATAGATTGATTTTTGATGAAAAGAGACAAAATGGTGAGCATTATATAAGGCATTTCATTATAAAGATTGTTCCGAAATTCACTGTGGTGAAATAAATTAGGAATTTTTGTCTCAACTTCGGATAATTGCGATTGGGTGAACCGGTATCAGCCAACATTTGTCGTTTGACCTGACTGCAAGATAACTTGTAAATATCGCCAGTATGACGAAAGTAAGATGGTTAAAGGTGATGCGTGCCTTATTGGGGCTTGGGGCATTATATTTCGTCTCATCCAATCAGTC
>CAYFYU010000233.1:0-534 GCA_964347455.1 uncultured Spirochaetota bacterium
AAGAATGAGTAAACCTTATATTGACCCAGATTCTGATCTTGGAAAGATGTTTAAAGCAGATCACACATACAGAACAGAAATGCAACATAGATACGCCAATATCACCCAACCTGTTGCGGTTGATAGGACATGGCTATTGATGAACTTCAATGGAGATGAAATGATAGATGTGAGCTTTCCTTATACGAGCACCCTGAGCCGGGGCTTTAAATTCGATCGATCTCGTATGTTTTTTAGTCCTCATGAGTTAAAAGCTTATTTTCATGGCGAATGGTGGGAAACAAATTTGGAGACAAACAATCAAGCGATGACAAAGAAGTTTGGAAAACTGCCCAGCGATGATCGGGAAAAATATTATATAGAGCTTTCTGGAGAAGCACCTAGGCTCGTAGGACTCAATTGGAGCAACGAAAGGAACCTTTACCCTTCGGCGTTTCTTCCGAAGCCACTTGATGCGGTTGCGAATCAATGCCAAGGTTGGAATATAAGTAAACAGGAGCTAGAAAGCTACCCAACAAAAGATGAAAAACATCT
>CAYFYU010000233.1:544-2488 GCA_964347455.1 uncultured Spirochaetota bacterium
CAATCATAGGGAAAAAGATTTTCCCGTATGTGATAGAACATTCTGCAGGACTCATAGGGCTCTATCATGATATCGTAAATCACCCCCCGTATGCCAGGTATGTCTGTGTCGACCAACTCAGCAGCAGAAAGTACGCAAAAGTCTGGAATGATGATACAAAACAAATAGCACCACAGAGTAAAATTAAAAGAGTCGTAAACAGGAAGTTAGATGACGACCTGTCTATAAAGTCCATAAAAGAAGAAGACCGTAAACCAGTAGAACCAGGCTGGGCGGTCATCACAGTGGGATTCACTGAACCTGTCAAGGATGTGGAGGTTAAATTAGGGGGAGTAGCAGTTAAAGGATCTATAAGGAGTGAAGGAAGAACATGGTTAGGAAAGGATACGATCTGGGCAGGAAGCATAAATATTCCTGATGATGGTTCGCTGGATGGAATCCAGATGATATCTATAAAAGCCAAAGATAAAGATAGGCATTACAACAATAAAGGTGGAGATCTAGATCCAAAACCTAAGACGCCGGCCAGGAGAAAGTGCATAAAGGAAAAGGAAAAGCACTGGCCTAATGGTACAATGAGAGATGTTGTATTGAGTTATGAATGGGAAGGTTATGAGGAGGGTGAGGATAAAAACCATAGTATCTTCATTCGAAAAAAGGAAGAACCTGTAAAGAGCAAAAGCAAGGATGCCTGGTGGCTTGTTATTGGATTGGGTAACGAGCTTGATCTATTTTTATGCAGTAGAGCTTGTGCCGAGAATAAATGGGGGAAGGGGAGTATTGTTGATGGCCCATTTGATGCGTCCTCAACTTATCGTGAATGGTGGGAGCAGATTTCTAACCAAATATCTAATGTACGTCTGTCAAAGTTTCCCTCGTGGAATACTAGATATCTAGTAGGTGATTACAAGGGTAAAACTTATAATGTTAATAGGTTTTATCATAAGCTTGACGGCGGTGCAATTGAAAAGCGCTGATAAAATAATCAACAAGGAATTGAAGATACTCCATTGAGACATCATTCAAGGTATTTAGGCTCTATGATTCCTTCATTCATCAGAATATCTATAACGCTCTCTTTAGTACTCTGGGCTTCTGCACAGGATGTCTCTGATCTCATCAACTCCTTCAAAAACCAATCCATTCCTGTTGAAGATATCCAGTTGAGAGATAATTCTGTAATAGCAAAAATACATTACAAGGGAGGGGATGAGTTCACTTCAGATAAAACGAATATGGATATCAATATAGTATTTCAAACGCTGACAGAAAAATTCGCCGATTCAGATAGCATTCGTATCGAGATTTATTGGCAGGGGGAATTTGTCTTTCCTTATGAAGGAAAGACAAAAGATATAATAGAACAGATGAGAGAAGCACAAGAAAGCCGTGGATCCTCAGACGAGATAACTCCGGATCAATCCCGCATTGAAGAACCTGTGGCAGAGCGAGAGCCAATTTCTGAGCAAGAGCCGGGAGGCGAATCGAGGCCCGATGAGATTACTCAAGAGCAGCCTGCGGTCGAGGAATCTTCGGGTGCGAGGGGACAGTCATTTACTAGATCTGAAGCTTCGGAAGAGACTGCCGCAGCAGTAACCACTCAAACACTTGATTCATATTCACCAGGAGGGCCGGTTATAGCCCATCAAAGAGGGATCAATTGGCCGCTTATTGGTGTCATTTTTATTTATACTGGGATCATCATTTGCCTTGTAATGATAAGAGCTGTATGGGATCGGAGAATAAAGATAGCACCGGTCTCTAAAATTAAAGTCGCAGCTAATTTAGAGGTCTTTTACAGCGATGGAGGGAAAAAGAGCTTTCACATTAAAGAGCAGAGAACATCTATTGGCAAACATAAACGAAACGCTTTAGTTATCAATGATCCGCAGGTTTCCTCTCAACACGCCGAGATCACAGCTTCCCAAAAAGGATTTTTCTTAA
>CAYFYU010000233.1:2554-2717 GCA_964347455.1 uncultured Spirochaetota bacterium
GAGATGAAATCCGGGTTGGTTCGACTAGATTAATCTTTGGAAATTAATTTTCTACTCCCAATTCCTTCAGTTTATCCTTCGAATTTTGTAACACACGTTTCGCATATGCGGTATCACCGGGATTCAATTCAATAGCCAGCTTATAATATTTAATTGCCTTTTC
>CAYFYU010000234.1:0-2666 GCA_964347455.1 uncultured Spirochaetota bacterium
AAATAATCACCGAAAACTGTATCTTCTGCCCGCATATTTTTCCCTGCCCTTCAACAAACAAAAAATCATGGGAAAAATAAATCTTTTAACCGGTTCGACGCTTCATTTGATTCAACATTTCAGTAATTCATTGCACTGAAATACTTGTACCTTAACAATCGATTGGTGAGGTTATCTTTTGTAATTGGGCAGCACATGCTCTCTACCTACTTTATTAACTGTTGACTTATTTAGTAGAGGTCATGTTTCGCCCAATTACAATAAAAAAGGGCTAAAAAACGGTGGGTAAATAACCCAAAAAGGAGGCCTAGTATGAAAAAAAGGCTATTACCGCATTAATCGTCCTGCTATCAGGAACGATGAGAAAGCTTCAAAACGAGCAGTAAAGGAGGTCTGAGATGACTAAGAAACTGCTCAAATGGCTACTCAAAGGCAGTGTTGTCTTTGGAATAGTAGCAGTACTATCTCTTTTCTTCTGGACGCAAGTGCGCCAAGAAGATTTTCCTCGGTACACTCTACCTGGTAGAGTGTTAAAAAGGACAAGCCTGAGAGAAAAACTCGCAATTGAGCCAGAAAAAGATATCTGTTCTCTCATCAGGTCTCTCGTCGGAGCGGGATTCTGGGGATATTCCCCTGGAAGTGCTGCCGATGTAATCTGCTGGGGTGATTCTCCCTGCAAGAAATATGGCAGTCAGTACTATTGCGATAGAGGTGAATGTTGTGGATGCTTACGTGGAAATAGGCCGGAGTCAAGTGGTCCTCTAAGATGTTACTACGACGGCGGGCACTATACTCAAGAGAATCGTGATGGCTGCGCGCCAAGAAATCCCGACCCTCCTCCGGAACCAACTGCACCTCCGCCTCCACCAGAGCCGACGGCTGAACCTCCACCTCCGCCTCCACCTTCTCCACCTGATCCTGAGCCGAGTAGTGGTGGCGGACAAAAGGAAGTGGTTCCTTCAGCTACCCCCTATATTCCTGAGAGCATCACGATTGCCGAAATCCGCAACCTTATCACTGGGGAAAGCGACCTGGTAAGTGTTACCCTCAATTCAAAGTTTCAGGTCTACGAAGTGACCAAACTAACCGATGATCATCGCCTGGATGGTAGTGGTGTTGTCGGCGGCATTAGCTCACGGGGATCGATCGGCCCTCGTGGTTATTACGTTGTCTTAGTCCACAAGGCGCCCGGTGAGCAAACAAAGTCAGATCTGTATGTGGTTTCCACTCTGGGTTCAGGTGCTTACTTGCACAATATCACCGAAGGAAGTGCATCCGCAGGATGTGCAGACAATCCCCAGTGGAACCTACAGACGAATAAGATCATCTATACAAACACATGTGAGCAGGGGCAGATCTATGTAACTGACTGGCAAGGACAAAAGCATGAACCCCTAGAGCTCAAAGCAGATCGCTTGATCACATCGGGAACTCTTCAAGCGGCTACTTCTGGGTCTCAGACAACGGTTCAGAACTCGGTTAGCGGTAAAGTAGTTTCGTTACCGATATCTGGCAACATCAAGTTCTGCCCGGGTTCGAGTTGTCTTGACTACCCCTCGAATGGGACAATCTACACCATGTCTCTTACCGATGGCAGTGTTATTGCCTATAAACCCGGTAGTGCAATATCCCGTGACCCACGGAAAGAACCACAATACGACATTGTGGTGCGGGATGGCTGGATGTACGCTATCCTCCTCGACAACACCGAAAAAGTCATCGAGACTCAGCATGCTGATCTGCCCAGAGAATACGAGGTTGTCGATGTTGAACGGTGGGTTTACCAAGGAGCTCGTGTCCAGGCTATCACTCCATCCAATCTGGATGGTAACTTGGATAAGTTGGCCTTGGCGATAACGACTCCTTTACCTACCGCAACACCCACACCATCAGCTACGGCAACAGCAACAGCTACTTTCACACCGACATCGACGGCAACAGCAACACTGGTACCAACGGCTACTTCAACAGCTCCTCCTTTACCACTGCCGGTCGAAGAAACCAAAGCTGGTATCTTTGCAGGAATCCAATTATGGGTTGATGGACTCCCAGCTCCCATAGGAGACTTGCTTACAGTTACAGCCATAGCTGTATTTATGGTTGTACTTGTGCTCTGCATCAAAATTGTTCCTCCGGTTGTCAAAGAGCATTTTGAATGAGGCTACAAACCTCACCATCGAAAAATTAGGTCTCACCTTACGCCTATTCAAAAAAAGTGCTTGAAATACAGGCGTATCTCTATACAAAACCTATCGGGGGTGACCGAACTGCTTCTCATCGAGCATAAAGTCACCCTCGCTCCATTTTACATCTTAATTTTATTATGAGTAATATTATTACCCATATAGCTTCAAATTTAATTGTGAAATAGTGTGAAAAGTAATTATACTCTGAAAATATTATCAAATAATTTTATATTCATCCAATTTTCTTGATCAGCTGTCATTGTAAGGATATTATCAAAACAATCTTTATGACTACTTATATGGCAAAAGCGTTATAAAAAAATTGTGAAGGTTTACAATCTAAAATAACATAATTAACTTTTACTCATCACTACTTTTATACTTTAAATCCTATATTGATTATCTTTTTCTACAAAAACGCTAAATTGTTACTGAATATAGTATTTTTTAATTTATTGACTTTTAGGCTTATTTATGGTA
>CAYFYU010000235.1:0-424 GCA_964347455.1 uncultured Spirochaetota bacterium
TCATCGGTGCTATACGGGACTCCGAAAATTTTCCGGCTCACCGCATTCATGTCTGTGTGAGTCCTCGGACAATGTTTATAACACTCTCCATCAACCGTGGTGCACTTATCCAGAAATACAATTTTTCCTTCATGAGCAACTACATAGGGACAACCGCTAATACATGCTCCACATCCAGTGCATAGTCCATTATCTATTACATCCTCGAGTAGTTCCTTTGCCCCTTTGTTCTCCGATACCATAACCTCGAACTCCTTTCCGTAACCTATCAAGAGTATCGAATTTTGAAAGTCTCTCCGTCCGAACAGATAATAACAATGTACGAGAGCGCTTCTGGCCGGACTATAATCAGACCACTTCATCGATGGAATCAGGCGTATTTTTTCCTCGCGTGTTCCACCAATCCCCCACTAAAAATCATCTC
>CAYFYU010000235.1:434-2583 GCA_964347455.1 uncultured Spirochaetota bacterium
TTTGAGTAGCGAAGAGCGAGTTTTTCAGAAATCGCCAGATTTTGAAAGTCTTTATATACGCATATATACGCATAGTCAATGAAAAGTACGAGAGCGCTTCTCGCCGGATCTTAATCAAACCACGTGATCGATAGAATCAGACGTATTTTCCCCTCAAGTGTTCTACCAATCCCCCACTAAAAATCATCTCTTGGATGGAAACTCCACCGGGTGACACTCCCCTTATTTCACCGGTACTTGGGCTGATCCTTAGTATTTCGTCCATCGATGTTTGCAATGAACAGTCTCAACCAAGTTTCACTGCGGGGCGATAGGAAGTCTTGGCCAAAATCTTTTCGATGAGCCCCATTTCTTGTATTGTATACCCCTGACGATAATTCACTATGCTTCACTTCGAAGGGCCCTCAAGTACTCCTCCTCGTTTGTCCTTTCCTTGTACGTAATCACATCGTAAGGGCACACCCATTGACATAACCCACAGCCCACGCATCGGTCCTTTTCTGCGAAGACCTTTTTCTTCTCCGCTTTAAGACTGCTATAGTAGCAAACGACCAAGCACCGCCGGCACTTGGTACAGTTCTCTTCGTCGATTACCGCATATTTGGCTTTGAACTTTTTTGGAATATCGGCTCCTATACCGAGGGGTAAGGCAAGCCCGACGATTTCTTGAGCACTTCCATAGCCCTTCCGGTTGAGAAACTCCGTCATTTCTTTTAACAGTTCACCAACGTACTTGTATCCATAGATCATAACGGCCGAACAGGTCTGAACGGCATTCGCCCCTGCCATCATGAATTCTATGAAGTCCTGCCACTTGACAGGGCCGTTCGCGCCCATGATTGGCATAACCACTTCTTGGGCAATTTTTGCAACCCACCGAAGGGAAAACTCTTTGGTTCCCGGTCCACTGCTCGAGCAGTAGGAATACCCGATAGCCTTGCCAGTTTCGATATCGATCCGAAGGGATAAATTCCTGCTCAGGCAGGTCACACCATTAGCTCCTGCTCCTTTGACTGCGGCAGCAATCATACTCGGATCCTCTGCCTCAGGAGTCAGTTTTGGGAAGCAGGGAATACGGACCTCCTTTTTGACTTCGCGAACTATGTTTGCCGCTAAGTTGGGATCTTTCCCCGTCCAGGCCCCCACGGGAGTCTTTGTCGTGTATTCCTCCGATATGACTTGCGGATGGGGACAGCAGTAGTTTAGTTCAAGGGCATCACAGCCTGCTTCTTCATGCATTTTCGCAAGTTTTTTCCACCATGTAATATCCTGTTCAGCCTCAATTGACCCAATCAGTATACAATCATTTTCCCTGCAGAGCTTGGATATTCTTGACAGGATTTCACACCAGGCCTCCGGATGCTGATGCTGAAGGTGATCCCGGTGGTAAAGCGACCAGTATGGAGGTTTATACCAGACCTTGTCCTTCCTTGTTTCAAAGTCCAAGAGGTATTCTTCCATTCTCGGATAGCTTCGAAAGTATTCCGTGGAAGTACACGTCTTGGTAACGATCCCCCCAAAGCCTGCCTCCACCGCATTTTTCAAATTGTTGTAGCTATGGGTTAAGGGACCTGAACCAGCAATGAGGGGGTTCTTGAGTTCCAAATCCCCCAATCGTACGCGAAGATCTATATTCATTGTTTCCTCCCTTTGCTATCTTAGATGCACGTTTTACGTATCAAAAGTATCATCACATTGACAGCACTATTGATTTCAAGATAGACCCCCACTGACTGAGAACCGGTCAAATGACTCTCTTTTTAAGAGCCTCGGAAAGGCCTTCCTTGAACTCTGATAGCACCTTTTGCTCCCATTCGTACATTTTGCTTGCCACCCCGACCACCTCATCTAACCTCTCGTACGGAATACAACAGACCCCATCGTCATCAGCGACGATGACGTCGCCCGGACTAACGAGGACATCACCACAAACGACCGGTTCATTGATCGAGATTGTTTTCAGCCTCCTGACACCGGAAATGGGCGTCACATATTTCGACCATGTCGGCATCTCATATTCGCGGATTTCGGCTATGTCCCTTGCTGCTCCATCGACGATGACCCCTGCGACTCCCTTGATCTTCGCCTTGATAGAGACAAGCCCGCCCCACGTCCCGGCATATGGATCATTGCCCGCGTCGATAACGAT
>CAYFYU010000236.1:0-1387 GCA_964347455.1 uncultured Spirochaetota bacterium
TTTG
The DNA here is from genome assembly GCA_964347455.1 of uncultured Spirochaetota bacterium. Lineage (GTDB taxonomy): Bacteria > Spirochaetota > B62-G9 > B62-G9 > DRHN01 > JAGLSF01. The sequence goes on from CAYFYU010000236.1 coordinate 5, forward strand.
CTGACCTTCTTGCTCCTTTATAGCTCTTTACACCTGTACATATTCCTCAAGATAAAAGCCGCTGCATTCCTCGGGACTCTAACCACTATTTTCGTTGTGTTTTTCATGGCTGCAATGGTCATCACGCCGGTTATGGTGTGGGTAACCGAGAGGTATGGGTTTGAGGTTTCAGCCCGTATTATCTCGTACATCGGGTATACATGGATGGGGTTTGCGTTTCTGTTCTTCTCTTTTTCACTCCTCGTTGATCTATATCGCTTTTTCGTATACGCAGGCGGGGTTATGCTTCAAAGGAGCCTTTCCTATCTCGGCCCTTCACCACAAGTCTCCTTAATCATCCCACTCCTAATTGCAGCGGCAATAGCGTCATATGGCTATTTTGAAGCACGCCATATTCGCGACGAAACCTTGATAATCGGGAGCCCGAAGATCCCCAAAGAGGTCGGCATGGTAACAATCGCCCAGATTAGCGATGTCCATCTCGGATTGATTGTGAGAGAAGAGAGATTAAAGAGGATCCTCCGAAAAGTAGAGCGGGCAGAACCTGATATTTTGGTGTCTACAGGCGACCTTGTGGATGGACAGATGGGCAACCTCACAGGACTTGCAGAGCTCTTGAACGCCATCAATCCAAAATATGGCAAATTTGCAATAACGGGAAACCACGAATTTTATGCAGGCCTTGATCAGGCGCTGGAATTTACGGAAAAAGCGGGTTTTACGGTAATAAGGGCAGAAGCGGTGACCCTTTCTGGGATTATAAATGTTGCTGGTGCCGATGACCCAACGGGAAAGCGGTTTGACCTCTCCAGGGGGGTTTCAGAGAGAGCTCTGCTGACTGGACTTCCCAGCGATAGGTTTACCCTCCTGCTTAAGCACATACCGGTAGTCGACGAGAATGCATTAGGCCTTTTTGACCTTCAGCTTTCAGGACATACTCATAAAGCACAGATCTTCCCTTTTGGTCTCGTCATACGAGTTTTCTTCCCAAATCACGAAGTACTTAGCGATTTACCTCATTATGCCTATCTGTATGTGAGCAGGTGCTCAGGAACGTGGGGGCCACCAATCCGTTTTCTCTCAGCGCCTGAGGTGACGGTCATCAAATTGGTTCATGTGGATACATAAATTGGGTAAAGTATTTACTGTCCCCACAAGATAGAAATACTGGGTCTTTGGTGTTCTTGAGGAATGATCAAAATGCGTTTTGAAAACCGTGCTGCAAAATGCTATAGTCTGGAGGAAAGCACCCCCCCTTGTTCCTATCTCACCGCTAAGGAGGAAAAACGTGCGCTTTGAACAGACCTTTATGAACTTCATCCTTCGACACCAAGAGAAGCATAAGCGTACCTATCATTTTTTGATCCTGATGTTCGCCCTGGC
>CAYFYU010000236.1:1397-2573 GCA_964347455.1 uncultured Spirochaetota bacterium
AGGAATCGAAAGAAATCATTTCGATGGACTCCCAAACAGGGCGCTATTTCGTGTATTTCGATCCCCTCGATGGTTCCTCAAACGTGTCCCACGGACTGCCGGTCGGTTTTCTGTTTGGCATCGCCAAGCGAAACCTGAATGGACCTGAGGATGGTCATTTGCGGCGGGGAAGGGACTACATTGCAGCTGGCATGTTTGTGATTCCCACCGGAACGTTCACGCTCTCACTGAAGGACTCCGGCACCTGGCGATTCCACATCGATGAGATCATGAACTTCGTGAAACCGATCCGCGTGGCGCTGCCAGACGATAGCAGCACCTGGGAGCTATCATTTAATGAGGCCAACCGATGCAGTTTCGACGAGCGGATTCAGGATTGGATCGCCCAGAAGGAGAGGAGATACGCGTTCAGGTACTTGGGCGCACTGGCCGGCGATTTTCACAGGATTCTGTCAAACGGCGGCCTATTCATGTATCCAGCCATAGTTAATCATCCGGACCCCAAAAAAAACCGCCCGCATGGAAAACTACGTCTCATGTATGAAGCGGCTGTCGTGGCTTACATGTGCCAGGAGGCTGGCGGGGATGCCGTTGATGAAGCGGGGATTTCAATTCTGGACATCCAACCAAAAGCCCATCACCAACGGACTGCCCTCTATGTGGGCTCGAAGCCACTTGTGGAAGAAGTCGCTCAGATCCTACGTGGTTAGTATATTTCGGGGAACATTCAGATGGATATCAAGCGATTCTTTGAGATACTCGACATTGACCGGAATGCCTCCCTCGATGAGGTGAAACAAGCTTATAAGGACATAGTCAATGTTTGGCATCCGGATCGCTTCTCTAACAACCCCCGGTTGAGGCAAAAGGCTGAGCGGAAATTGAAGGAAGCCAACCTAGCATATGAGAGGGTGAAGGCCTTTTTGTCTTCGAGTAAGGTGGAGCCAGGTCGAAAAAAAGCGCCACAAACCCAGCCGCAGGCTCGAGGGAGGGATAAGACAGAAGTCGCCGTCGAGATGGGCACACGTATCATCTTGAGTGTATGCTCCTATCTTTATACATCACTTCGACGTTTACTTGTCAATGAAGCTCCCAAAGCAGACGAGAAGAAGACTAGAGTAAAGCCAGAGCATCCAACCCCGAAACAAAGGCAAAGCAAAGGCACTGTCAGCGGAA
>CAYFYU010000237.1:0-2571 GCA_964347455.1 uncultured Spirochaetota bacterium
CGTGCGATTGCCAGCACTCGGAGGTGCCTAATCGCTCGGCAGCCCTGCCGCCCTATCCTCCCTCCCCGAGACTTAGGCCAGCGGCTTTGCGTCCTACCCTTTCGGGTAGTTTGCCTTTATCGAACTTTTTACTATAAGAGCATTTAATATAAAGCAAGTCATATGCCAGAAGGGAATCTGGATTACTTTTTTTAATGCTTTGTATAATAAGGAGTTACAGATTTCATATATGAACGTTAGTATCGGTCCTACAATATGAATAACAAATATGAAATTGATAATCATCTCTTTTACATCATTGTAAAACTAATCGCGAATGTTTTATAATTTAGTGTGGTAGCAAATATTTTTAGGCTCCCGCCTCGCAATGACGAGATTCGCCATTGCGAGCCCCGATGGGAGCCTTTGCCTTTTTTAGGGGCTCATGCCTTTTTTACAAGGCCAGTTCGGGGTAAGCTTAAGCCTTCAACCTTGCAAGACAGAGTACGTCCCACATAGGGGAACTTTTGTAGTTCCATTTTGGTGAAGACAGATAATGTTTATATTTAAAGAGGAATCATATATTCCACCTCGTTTGAGTAATCGCTCTCGAGTCCTGTGATATTATAGGCTGTCGCTGCAAAATAATAGGTTTCACCTGGTTTGAGGTTATCCACAATACAGATCTCCTCGTTACCGACATCAATTACGTTGGGATAGTCTCTGCTTGAATAGCCGTAATACAGTTTGTATCCTGCCAGATCCGATTCCGAATTTGGATCCCATATCAGCGTCACCTGTGCAGGTTCGACCACACTGAAGGTGTGCATCGCTGATCCTGCCTGTGTCCCATCCGCTGAAAATGCCGTTACATCAAGACGGTATATGCCCAGTGGAAGACTACCCCCAACCGTGAAACTTTCCCCCGTTGCCTTCGATTCTCCATTGACGTACCAGACAAAGGTAACGTTTCCCACCTCTGCCGGAACCGATGCGCTCACCGTCATCAAGCTTCCCTCCGTAATAACGTCCTCCTGCCCACTCATCGTGACGGTGATCGGATCACTCATCTCAGGGGTGATGTTAATCTCAATATCTCCTCCAGGCTTATTTATGTTGTAAAACTCGAACAGCCCTGAGGTGGTCTGACCCCTCACGATTCGAACTACTTCGACTGCCCCCATAACCAGAATACCATTATCGAGCAACTGCAGGACCAGGGTGTGGTATCCGGTTGGAATTGTATCGCTTGTAAAGGTACCTTCACCAGGAGCTCCAAGGTTAAAACTCAGATCTATTGGAGACCCGAATTTGGGTATAACCTGACCCTGGAGAGAGGGAAACTCCGTATCGGTATCATTCCAGTAAACAGCGAGATCGATGGTACCATACCCCTGCACAGGTGTAACTGGTATGTACACGTTCTGCACATTACCGGTATGAATGGTTACAGTTTCTTCACCCATACCAATAACAGTGCCACTTGAATTTTTAGCATTCACCGTGACAGTCCATTTGCCGAATTCGAGACCTGGAATGACAACAGGCGGGTTGTCGGTACCGGTATTGAATGTACTTCCGCCGGGGCCGCTGCCGCTAAAATCGTAACTGGCCGGAGTCATATCGGTGTTTGGCAGGATGGTGCTTAACTGAAAGGTTGGAGTGATGTCTAAAATTAATGTACCCCTGTCCGGTTCCGTAGTGGTGCAGGAGAGTGTGGCAAAGGAGAAGATTATGAGAAACACATAGGGAATAAAAACCAGTGAAAAATAGAGAAACTGTTTCAGTGATGAAAAAGGGTTCCTGACATTTTTGTTATGTGTACTCGGTTTTTTAAGCAGCATGACAACACCTCCACGAGATAGATTTTGCACAATTGCCGAGCAGCACTCGGGGAGATGCTGCAAAGTCAAAGGAGTATCACAAATGAAAAGAGCAAAAACTGTGCCAGACTAATGCAGAGGAATTTGGTTTACTATAATCTTTTGTAGAACAATAAATTAAGTGTTTAATGCGATGGTTATTTTGGGAAGGACATTTAATTGCGATTGCATTTCTGTAATTGGGTTCGATTTCTGTTACGGATTTGTTATCTGTTTCGTTTCCAACTGGAGTGGGTTATGCCGAAGCGTTTTATCTTATAGTTGAGGACCCTGTGGGACACTCCGAGCAACTCGGCAGCATCCTTCTGCACCCAGTCACACATTCTGAGAGCCTGGAGCACGAGCTTTTTTTCCACCTCCTCGAGCCGGATCCCTCCTGGAGGAATGGTAACCGGAACATCATCTGATTTTAAAGGTTCCAGCTTGAACGGAAGGCCAAGATTTTCGGGGCGTATCAGACCACCATTCGACATGAGGACAGCACGCTCGATCGTGTTTTCCAGTTCCCGAATGTTTCCAGGCCAGGGGTATTCCGTGAGGTATTTGATGGTGAGGGGATGAAGTTCCTTTGTCTCCTTCTTCAGATCCTGACTGAATTTTTTCAGAAAGAAATAGGTGAGCAGTATAATGTCTCCCCGGCGATTTCGTAGCGGAGGGATCTGGATGTTGACCACATTGAGCCGGTAGAAAAGATCTTCTCTGAAACGGC
>CAYFYU010000238.1:0-2541 GCA_964347455.1 uncultured Spirochaetota bacterium
ATCTTCCCGAAGGGAGGTTCCGACCAAAGGGAAGATGGATAATCAAAATGAGATTATAATTATTATACTCCTTTTCCTTGCAGTCTGTATGATTCACCATCCAGGGTATAAACCCTGGCATGGTGTAACAGCCTGTCAAGCAGTGCCGTAGTTAGCACTTCATCACCCATCATCTCAGCCCAGGAATCAAAACTTTTATTTGAAGTGATAATAATAGACGATTTCTCATACAATGCACTGATCAGATTGAAAAACAGATTGGCTTCTTTTCTCTCAATGGGCGTATAGCCAATCTCGTCAATGATTACCAGCTCGGACTTTAATATTCTATTGATTCTGAATCCCGAGGTTCTTTGAATCTCGACGGTCTTGAGAAGCTTGATAAGATTGACTATCCGCTCAAAGCAAACCGTATACCCTGCCTGAATGGCTTTCATCCCTAGGGCTATGGATAAGTGCGTCTTCCCGATCCCAGGTGGACCAAACCAAAGCAAATTGTGGTGATTGTCCAACCAATGAAAATCCAACAACTGTGAAACCTCAGACTTTGTGATCCCCTTTACTCTCCCAAACTCAAACCCCTCAAGCGTCTTCTCCACAGGAAAATGCGCTGCCGTCATGTTCCTCCTGAGCCTGCGCTCGGTCCTATCCGCAATCTCTGCCTGTAAAAGGGAGTTTAAAAACGTCAAATACGACGCCTTCTGTGACTCAGCATCGTTTATCTCCTCATCAATCCTCTTCATGATGCCTTTCAACTTTAATCCGTTCAGAAGCACCAGTGTATGCTCATAGGTTTTCATGCGAGTATCCCCATAAGGGTGCTGATCAATGACTTATACACACTGATATCCCTTTTTGCAACCCGTATGCCCTTCTTGTATCGAGCAATCCGTTTTAACTGAGGTTCCATCGTTGCCAGGATATCTTCTTCCTTTGTCTCCGAAAGCCCTTTGTAATACCTGTACGTATCACAGAGATTCGCCATCGAATAGGTCTTATGCTCAAGACAAAACTCTAACGCATGATCCAGACATTCAGGATCTACATCCTTTCCAAACCGTCTGTGTGCCTCCAAACATTGGTCCCTCACATAGCGAGGATAGGCCTTAAAGTTTTGGTGCGCAAACTCTATCCAGCGCTCAAGGGGGAATTTCTTCAGCACTTCGTCCCTCATCTCCTGTGCAGTTTGCCCATTCCTCCGGTAGTGCTCCCTGTTAATTATCTTCTTGCCCGGGTATAACGAAAGCTCATGTTCAGCAATCTGCTCCCCAGTATACCGATCAAACACAAAAAGCGTGGTGTCTGTCTTGTAGATCTCTACCTGCTTGTTCCTATAACATTCAGGAATAGAATATTGACTGGCATTTACCGATATCAAACTGTTCTCGTCTGCAATCCGCTCCTCCCTCCCCAGAAGTGATTCTTTTCGGTATATGGAGTTCCTGATTGGCCGTAGATGCTTTTGTTCTTCTTTTATCACTTCAACAGGAATCTGCTTCGTGGCCTGGGAGAGCTTCCCGTTCGCCCTCCTGGAAAGCCATCTCATCACACTCTCTTGGGCCTCCTCAAGGGAGATAAAATCTCTTGTACTGAGAAAGTTCTGCTTCACATACTTGATGAGATTTTCTACCTTGCCTTTACTCTGAGGGTCCGCCTTCCGGCATACGTACATCCTTAAGCCCATTTCTTCAATGAAATACAAAAAGTCTTTCGTATAAATGATATCACCATGATTCTCGCTCACCACCATCACGTTGTCCTGATCAACCACCAGTTCCTCAGGCATCCCACCCATATACTCAAAACAGCCAAGGAGTCGCTGTATCAGGTCCAGCGTGGTAAAAGGCCTGTCCTGAAACGCTGCGTATTTGTAGCGACTCGCTGAAAGAACCGATGAAAATATATACAGTCTCAAACCACTTGCAGTGGTGTGCACCCCAAAATCTATTTGTAATTGTTTCCCAAAGGGCAATTCCGGAACCTTCCTGTACACGCGAATATGCTCTTTCAACTCAAGCTGATTCGTTTCGAACAAATACCCAATGTAATTCCGTAAGGTCTTCTCCCCTCCTGGGAGCTCCCCATAACGCTCTTCCAGATAATCGTATACCGCCGACATAGAAAGTTTCCGGTAGTCGTTTTGTTCATACACTTCCAGGATGTCCTTCTTGTACTGATCAAATCCCTTGTCCCGATACATGAGTGAGTGGGTATATGCTCGGTATTCCGCTTCACTCATGTGGTAATACTTGGCGACCGTTCCCGGATCGAGTCCCAGCTTTTTTGAAATCTCTGATTTCAAACACCCTTTTTTCTTGCATTTTAAGATTTCTTTGTACATACTTTTAGTAACCATTTTTTTGTCCTTTAGGTTATTGGTTTTTAAAAACCATAATCTAAAGGACTTTTATTTTCCAGTCCACTGGGGATTCTATTTTCCCTCCCTCTGGGATTTTTAGTTTCCCTACCACTCTGAATTCAATTTACCATTTCCAGGCTGAAGGTTCCCCAGCGTCAGCCGAAGCGGGGACGGTTGTGGCT
>CAYFYU010000239.1:0-2491 GCA_964347455.1 uncultured Spirochaetota bacterium
TTATTGGAATTGTAAAGGATTTTCATTACAGGGGATTACAGCAAAAAATTGATCCACTTCTGTTTATACTGCCGATACCCAGATACAGTTCCCTTCGTATGCTTACGTTAACTATTGATACACAGAATCTCCCGGAAACTCTCGAATTTGTAGGAAAAAAATGGAATGAATTAAATCTGGGAGCAATTTTCAGCTACAGATTCCTTGATGAAGATTTTAACCGGTTATACAGAACGGAAGAAAGGGTGGGAAGGATCTTCAGCACATTCACTGCACTGGGATTATTTATCGCCTTTCTTGGGCTGTTCGGTCTTACATTACTAACGGCTGAACAACGAACGAAAGAAATCGGAATAAGGAAGGTCCTTGGTGCTACGATTTCATCTATTATCATTCTTTTGGCAAAGGAATTTGTCAAGTGGGTCGCTATGGGAATAGTAATAGCCTTTCCGATTGCATATTATGCAATGGATCGATGGCTTCAGAGCTTTGCCTACCGAACATCTATCAGCTTCTGGATCTTTGTCTTCTCCGCAACCCTGGCTCTTGTCATTGCCCTGATCACGGTTAGTTTTCAGGCCATCAAAGCCGCTACCGCCAACCCGGTCGATTCACTGCGGTATGAATGAGTATTTATAGCTGAAACTCAAATCAGGATTTAAGATTGTAATCCAAATCCCCTTAAGCCCTGGCTTCCCACTTCTGTAAAGGACAGCAGAACGTTTCATCGCCTCATTGTATAGACGATTGGGGAGAGGGATTTCCCCATTAATTTTTTTATCTCGCTATTTCTGTTGTATAAAGAAGTGGTAAAAATTTTGCAAATTTCATTCCCACCTTCCTTCCTAAAAAGTAAAATCAAATGTAACTCCTTTAAAAATACATCCTTACAGTACTATGGAAGGGGTGGACGCTAGCTTGAAAACGATGTATAATCTGATTGACTAAAAATAAAAGGTCTATGAGGCGTAGGCAAAGCCGAAGCTGAGACCAGAAAGAATCAAAAGTCATCATAACGCCGGGCTTTAGAAACCCATAAAGGCGTTCCTACCTTCAAAAATTCCTTAAATAAGGAAACACCTTTTTCTAAGGCAAAACCATGTTTTTCCGGTCTTCAAGAAATTCAAGAATAAAAAGGGACAGGTGCAGTCTTTTCTGGTCTTCGGCTAGCTTCATCGACCTTTTTTTAGTCAGCCTACGCCTGCGCCTGTCCCGGCATAAAAAACTTAATGTCTCAATCAAAGTCATTTTGGAACTATGGTTATGGGGCTATCCGAACCAGAAAGACAAAAGAGGGAATTGTGAGGTATTACTACAGGCTGAAAGTCGAAGAAAATGGGAAAATAAGATATGTCGAAAAAATCTGTAAGAATGCTTCAAATAGGAACGAAGCTATCAAAGAACTCGAAAGGGCGCATCAGGATTATCTTGAAGGGAAGTATGATACCGAGCCTAAGTTGAGAAAGGGAAAGTTCGAGGAACTCTGTAATGATTATTTAGAGTACTGCAGGGATGAGATTTCTTATAGCTGCAAGAAGAGCTGCATCAATCAGCCAGATGGACTGAAAGGCTTTTTTGGAAAAATGGATGTGTCCAAAATCACGTCTAAGGAAGTTAAAGACTACAAAAATATGAGAAAAGAGAAGGTAAATTCAAGTGACAATACAATCAATATCCACCTGGCTGTGCTCAAAAACATGTTCTCCTTTGCAGATGAGTGGAACTGGGAACTCAGCAACAATGTAAAAAAGATAGTAAAGAGCAAATTCTTTGTGAGTGTTCCTGGCAGGACCAGAGTATTGAGCCATGAGGAAGAGAAAAGGCTCTACAAAGAGCTTTCATCAAAGCATCAACTGATTACCACTATTGCACTGAATACAATGATGAGGGAAGGCGAGATAATGAGCCTGAAGTGGGAAAACATTGACTTCGAAGAGAGGAAAATCAGAATCACTTTGGAAGATACCATAACGAAAAAGCATAAGAGGATGCTGTATATGAATGAGACTGTTTTTCACGCCTTTCAGGTACTCAAGGCTCAAAATGGTGCAAGTGAATGGGTATTCCCTTCAAGCAAAACTGGAACCCACATGACAGAAGCCCAGAAAACATTCAGGAAAGCAGTTAGAAGAGCTGGAATTGAGGATTTCCATTTTCACGATTTGAGAAGAACCTGTGCCAGTAGGCTGCACAAAGCTGGAGTTCCTCTAGTAAGAATCTCAAGAGACCTTGGCCATACAAATCTGAAAACGACTATGATTTATATTGGTCTTACAGATGAAGAGGAAACCCAGAATTACTTCGCAATTCTCGATAAGACTAACGGGGAAAACCAGTGGAATAGTTGTGGAACCAATCAAAAAGCCATATCTGAAGAACGTGTAAGTCCCAGTAATTTAATGGCTTAAATAATGATTAGGAAGAAAGGCAGAGTATTTAATTATTTCACGCGTATGTTATTATCTTTCCCTTTGATACAATGGGGAAGACA
>CAYFYU010000240.1:0-2405 GCA_964347455.1 uncultured Spirochaetota bacterium
ATTTCGTTAATTTCAATGAATAAACTATTGTTCAGTGGTCTTCTGTATCCTGATATAGACCGAAGTTCTTCAGCGGCTTCACCTTGTTGGTTCGAAAAAGATACGCATAGATTTCCTTCGACCTTTCCGTACCGACTTTATCAGAAACCAAGTAGTTGTAGTTGAGGTTAAATTGATTCTTCAGCATCGACACAGTTCGGTCTAATATCTGTGTATCACGGACTTCCTGAATGGCGATGAAGTCGAACTTTTTGAAGATGTTACAAATTTGATAGAATTCCTCATTATCGCGTGAGTTGTTGGATTAGGCTGTGAGATGTGAAGAGCTCGATTCGTTGTGGTCACCAATTCTTACAACTTTGAAATAGAATCTGGGTCGTAATGTAATTAAGTAAGATGTTCTGCTCAATACTATAACATCCCAATGTAGTTCACTCCCCAGGCAATAACTAGGGCATCAATACCCTTTTCGTATTTTATTTTAATTGACCATGAATTAAAAAAACAGTAATTTTCACAGTCTTTTTTAAAAAAGATAAAATTTTATTGTTTGGAGGTTTTATTTTTTATGGCAACAGGAAAAGTAAAATGGTTTAATGAGCAGAAAGGTTTTGGGTTCATAAGCAGAGAGGATGGTGATGATGTTTTTGTTCACTTCTCAGAGATTAACTCTGCTGGCTTCAAAACATTGGCTGAAAATCAAGAGGTTTCTTTTGAAATAAAAGAAGGCCCTAAAGGTTTACAGGCTTCAAATGTAGAAGCTCTTTAAATCAACGAAAAAAGCCCTGATACTTCGGGGCTTTTTAAAATTCTTACCTTAATGGGTCATTCGAAAAATGAGTACCCGAGGAAAAAATAGGGAACATACATAAGTAAGGGTTTTTAGTAAAAACCAAATAACCGGCCTCCATATTTTGTACCACTTCGAGATTTAATGTCCTATACGTACGTGTGAAGTGAAGCAGATCGAACACAAATAACTTTGCCCTGCCTCTTTGAAGTTAAGGTTATACAAGGATGCACAAACCAGATGCAGAGCTGATGCGGAATGTATCAAGACATGCTACTGGCGGTAATGGATTATCTATTCACATGCTGACATCGACACAAATTAATAACCTACTCCAATCACGAACATAAATCTTCCCTCTATACAATACAGGCGGTGTCCAAAACTTTTCGTACTTTCGCTCACCCCCCAGGACATCTCCACTAGATATTTCCCTATATGATGATGGTGTTGCTTCTGCTATGTGAAGAGTGCCGTCTTCCTCAAGAATTATGAGTTTTCCATCTGCTGCAATGAGTGTTGCCATTTTCATCTTTTTTTCCCACATCAAATGACCAGTTTCCCAATCTATACATCGCAGTGTAGTCTTCTTATTTGTTCCATCGATACCGTACAGATAACCATCTACCAGAACACTTGTGCTGAAATAGTTTTTCATATTCTCATTCTGCCATATTACTTTTGGTTCATTTCCCGATATCTCTAAGAGAGCGCCACTCTTTATCCCATAACTTGATGAAATGAAAACCCCATTTTCAAACACAATGGGATCTGCTGCATTCGTCTGGTTTGTTGCTCCTTCAAATACATTGTCGTACCACTCGTAAAACCACATGGTGTTTCCCGTCTGTACATCCACCGAGAAAAGACCAGTACCGCTAAACATAAGCGCACTTCGTTTCCCTTCATAATCATAAAGTATGGGAGTTGCATAGTATCCCTCCATTAATCTGACAGTATGAACGTCACTGACCCATATCGGATCCCCAGTCTTTTTGTTTACTGCGATACCGGCAGTGTTAATATTCAAAAGTAGAAGATCCCCATCTACAACAGGAGATTGAGCATATCCATAATGAAGTTTTTCCGTAAAAAACTCCTCCATTATATCCTTCTTCCATCGAATCTTGCCATTTTTCGCTTTTAAGCACACTAAGATTCCATTTCTACTCAATGCATAAACATATTTATTATCAATGGCTGGTGTTGACTGTGGATCATAATAGTCATCAATTAAGTGTCGCCAGATCTCATCACCAGTTTCAGCATTTAGGCAGTAGACGTGAAGATCTCCTTTTCTCATTCCCAATGTATAGAGACGGTTGTCTTTAATAACTACATTTGAATGGCCCATCCCTATATTCACTTTCCAAAGTATCTTTGAACCACCCACCAATGCTTCGGGATTCCAATCTGTTTCTAGTGAGATGCCATCACCATTTGGTCCACGCCACCGTGGCCAGTCAAAGTCATCCGAAATGCCGTACTTGGTACTTATACCAAAAACGAAAATAACGAGAACACTAACAAATATTCTGGTTTTCATCTCTCAGCCTCCTCAAAATAGTATTTGCGAAGACGCACAAACCAGACGCAAGGCTGATGCGGGATGTAT
>CAYFYU010000241.1:0-896 GCA_964347455.1 uncultured Spirochaetota bacterium
AGGTTAAGGCTGAGGCTGAGGCTGAGGCTGAGGATAAGGCCAGATAAACGAAACAGACCAGATTGACGATCCTAACGATCTAAACGGTACAAACCGAATCAATCAATTAAACCAAACAAACTAAATCAACCAAATTAACCAAAGGCGAAGCCGATGAGGGAGTTATCATGGAACTCAATACACCTCAAGACTACATTGAAATGGCTAAAAGACGAAAATGGTGGGTTATCATCTCCTTTGTGTTAGTGATGATGGGGAGTTTTGTGGTCTATAAAAGGTTACCCAAAATCTACAGAGCCTCAACTCTGATTCTGGTTCAACCTCAAAAAATTCCAGAAAGCTACATTCAATCGACTGTGACCCTCTCGGTTTCAGACCGACTATCCACCATGCGCCAGCAAATCTTGAGCCGGAGCAGTCTCGAACAGGTCATCACCCAACTCCATCTCATCAATGACTTATCATCTCCCCAGACCATGAACGAAAAAGTGGACTCGATGAGAGAAACTATCAGGATCGATGTTCATCGTGGTGGGGAAGAATCGACAAGTGCCTTTACTATCTCTTACGAGGATGAAAACCCAACGGATGCAGCGCGCATTGTCAATAAAATTGCTTCCCTCTTTATAACAGAAAACGTAAAAGTAAGAGAGGAACAAGCGATTGGCACCTCCAAGTTTTTAGTGAACGAACTGTCCGAAATTGAAAAAAAGTTGAAGCATAAAGAGGAGGCCATTCGGAGCTTTAAGGAACGATATATGGGTGAACTTCCAGCTCAGTTGGAAGCAAACCTGCGGATTTTGGAACGGTTACAAGGGGAGATTCAGACGAATAATCAAACAATTATCGCGGTGCAACAGCGAAAAGCAAGCCTGGAAAATCTGATTTTCCTCAAA
>CAYFYU010000241.1:928-1632 GCA_964347455.1 uncultured Spirochaetota bacterium
CCCATTGGAGACTAAGTTGAATGCTCAAAGGAGGCACCTTCAGGAATTGCAAACCCAATATACGGATCACCATCCGGACATAATTGCGGCCAAGGCCAACCTGGCGAAGTTGGAGGGACAATTTAGGAAAAGAAAAGCAAAGCTAGCTTCTTCCGGGCACGAGAAAACGACTTCCCCTATTGATCTAACCCTCACCCGATTGAATGTCGAGCTGAAGGAAGTGATCGACCAGGTCGATTTACTCACCAACGAGCAAGCTGACTTAAAGCGTCAGATCGCCCTGTATCAGCGACGAGTTGAAAGTGTTCCAAAAAGAGAGGAGCAGATGTCGACGCTATTGAGAGATTACAATCTTTTACAGGAGACTTACCGGTCACTACTGGATAAGAAGTTTCAGGCCCAGTTGGCTGAAAATCTTGAAAAAAGACAGAAGAGTGAACAGTTCAAGATTCTTGATTTCGCAACCCCCCCCATGTACCCTGTGAAGCCCAACAGGAAGAAGTTTTTTACCCTGGCCTTCATTTTTGGGATGGCACTTGGGGGTGGGGTGGGCTACCTGAGAGAATATGGGGATCGATCTTTCTACAATGCGGATGATGTTGCGAATTATTTTGGATTTCCTGTGATTGCTGCCATACCCAGAATCCAAACAAAAAAGGCCAAGAAGAAATGCTAGTAGGGAGCTCTCCCTTCTGTCCCAGGCT
>CAYFYU010000241.1:1642-2371 GCA_964347455.1 uncultured Spirochaetota bacterium
TAATGCCCTCTAGACCTGATCGTCCCAACAATTGTTCAATTTTTTCCCCCAACAACTCCTGCAACGCTAAAAATTCTCCTTAAACGCACCAAAACCCATTTAACCAACAAACCGATTCAACTCAATCGACTGGTTTAATGGCGTTGCCCCTATGAAACCAAAGGGACAAATAGACCAGACAAACCAAATAAACCCGAGTTAACGCAACTAACAAATAGCGATGATTCTCTTCAATAATAGATATATATCTCCTTACAGAATAATATTTTTTTCGGTTGATACCTTACTTCTCCTGGGAGCCGTTGCCGTAGGATACTATCTCCGATTCGGGTGGAGGGGATACCCTGAGTTTTTGGAACATCTCCTAGTTCGAGGCCTCTTTTTCACCTTTGTGTCCGAAAGTTCCCTCTACTATTTTGATCTCTATGATTTGAAAATTTTACGGGATGGTTCAAAATTCGTTCCTCGTTTTCTCCAGTCCGTCACAGCAACTGTCTTTGTACTGATGATTGCCTAATACGTATTCCCAATCCTGTACCTCGGCCGGGGCGTGTTATTCTTTACAGTGATCTCTTCCACAAGTGCCGTGTTTTTTTGGCGCATTATTTACCGTTCCATAGTCAAAGGAACTCAACTGAATGAGCGGATCATCATTCTGGGAACTGGGGAATTTGCCAGAGAAATTGCTAGAGTAATTCGAGACAAGGGGGATTCAGGCTTTGAGGTAAT
>CAYFYU010000242.1:0-2336 GCA_964347455.1 uncultured Spirochaetota bacterium
TTATTCCGTTGTCGAGCAACCGCTTCACTCGCTGGATAACATTTTGTTCCGATAATCCGCAATGAGCACCGATTCGGTGGTATGGATTTTGGGTAAGGGGTAGATCACGCTGGATCTCCCTCAGCAGCTTTTTATCGTTTTCCGACAGATGAACGGCCATTATCGTTTCACTTCCCGAACAGGTTGATATACACAGTATGGTTCTTCATCGAGATACCGCCCTGTTGTTGCATAGGCCCGCGCTCTGCAACCACCACAGAATAGACGATATTCGCATACACCGCATCGTCCGTAATAGCCGTTTATGTCACGCAACTCTCCGAAGAGTTCGGACGATTCCCAAATATATCGGAAATCGTAATTCGCCTCCCGAACATCTCCCGCTTCAACATCCAGGAAACCACAGGCCTGAACTTTTCCAATATTTGAAATAAACACGAAAGACTGTCCGCCCATGCATCCCTTGGTCATAGCATTCAGCCCATGCGTCCCCCTGCTCACCACTCTGCCCGCTTCACGCTCTCGCTGCCGGTATATTCGATAGTAGTGAGGAGCACAGGTGGGTTTCAGCTGGATAGACACATTCTGACTTTTTTCATAAATCCAGCTCAGAAGTTTCTCATATTCATCGGGATCCAGTTCTTCCTCGGCAAGCTCCTTTCCTCTTCCTGTAGGTACGAGGAGAAATGGATGATAACCCACAGCTCCCAGCTCAACTGCAAGATTGAAAATATCGTCAATCTGTCTGTAATTCTGTTTCGTGACAGTTGTGTTTATCTGAAACTCGAGTCCCACATCCCTCAAAGCCTCTGCAGCATTCAGGACAGAATCGAATGCGCCCCGTACCTGTCTGAAGTTATCGTGGCTTTTTCTGTCCCAACCATCAAGACTCAGGCTCAGCCGCTTTATTCCCGCTTCTTTGAGCATTAGTGCTGTCTTTTTATTAAGATTGACGCCACAGCTTGCGAGAACCATTCGCATTCCCAGATCCCGACCGTAGCGGATAATTTCATAGATGTCATCCCTGAGTAACGGCTCACCACCGGTGAGAATAATAATTGGCTTTGCAAAATGAGCGATATTATCGAGGAGTTTGAAACACTCCTCAGTAGTGAACTCGCCCTCATAATCCTCATATTCTGCACATGCCCTGCAGTGCTTGCAGTTGAGAAAGCATTTTTTTGTAACTTCCCAGGCTATCAGCCGCGGTTGTTCATGTTTACGATCGATCATCTCTCATCCCATTTCATGGAAGAAGTTTCGCAGCATCTTTGGCAAAATAGGTCAGGATGATGTCCGCTCCTGCGCGTTTAATGGCGTGCAAGACCTCCATCATCACCTTTTCACCGTCTATCCACCCCATCTGTGCTGCCGCCTTTATACAGGAAAACTCACCGCTGACATTATATGCCGCGACCGGTACGTCCCACCTATCGTGCACACGACAGATTATATCAAGGTATGCAAGGGCCGGTTTAACCATCACTATATCTGCGCCCTCCTCTATATCGAGGGCAACCTCCCTGAGTGCTTCCCGCGCATTTGGCATATCCATTTGATAACCCATCCGATCACCGAACTGTGGTGCCGATTCTGCAGCCTCCCTGAATGGACCGTAGAAAGATGACGCATATTTTGCCGAATATGCCATTATGGGAATGTCCGAAAAACCTTCATCATCGAGATGAGAGCGGATTACTCGTACCCTCCCATCCATCATGTCTGAAGGAGCAACCATATCCGCACCGGCGTTCGCATGGGATACTGCCTGGCGTGCCAGAAATGTAACGGTTTCATCATTATCAACAATTCCATTATTGATAATTCCACAGTGGCCATGACTCGTGTACTCACAGAGGCAGACATCGGTAACGATAAGCAGGTCCGGAACCTCTTTTTTAAGCGCACGGACTGCCCTCTGAACAATACCCTCTTCCGAGTAACCCACAGAACCTATCTCATCCTTTTTCTCAGGAATACCGAATAGTATAACACCTGGTATGCCAAGGTCATGAACCTCCTGGCATTCGTCGATCAGTTTGTCTATAGAGAAGTGGAAATTTCCCGGCATAGAGGCTATTTCCTTCTTCACACCGGTACCGGGACAGACGAAGAGCGGAAAAATAAAATTTTCCCGGGACAATCGCGTTTCCCGTATAAGCTTCCTGAAATTTTCGTCTTTGCGAAGCCTTCTCATCCGTGTCGCCGGAAATCCCATGGTTTCCTCCTAAATGCCGATCTCACTATCGGTAAGATAGCAGGCAGGTTCCTGTGCCCAGATGTCCCCATAGACTGCCTCAGCTCTTGCTCTGAAATTGCCGCCGCAGATGTCCAGA
>CAYFYU010000243.1:0-779 GCA_964347455.1 uncultured Spirochaetota bacterium
TGCAGGTTATTGTGACACTTTTTGGCAGAATACAATGGTTATTGCATAATCTGGATAATCCATGCCATTGAATCAACCTGAAAGAAGCATTTTAGAGGTACGATACCTGAGGCTATACGGATAGGTGTTGGCATATGGGAAAAGAAAGTGACCTTTTTCAACGTGCAGTAATTGCCCTCAGTGACTCCGATTATGATCGAGCAGAAAAACTCACCAAAGAACTCATAGACCTCGATAAAAAGAACGTCGATGCATGGAGTCTTCTTGCCAACATCCATAAACAAAGCGGAGAAATCGAAAAAGCTACAGAAGCCGCTTCACAAGCCACAAACCTCGATCCAAAGAATATTCAAAACTGGAACAACCTTGGCTACCTCTACCTCCTTCAAAGCAATTGGGAAGAAGGTGAAAAATGCTATGCAAAAGCCGCCAAATTACCTAACCCCTCCCCCACCATCTACCTTAACCATGCTTGGGCCCTCATCGAACTCGGTAAAGAGAAGGAAGCCCAAAAACAACTCAAACAAGCTCTTGATCAAGCCCTTGAAGATACACTAAGTGAAACCATTGCCGCCGATGATAGATACATAAAACTCCGACCACTTCTCAAGAAAATCCAATGATTACGGGTCTTCTTTGATAGCGAAGAAACTACCAGACGTTACGGTCTGACCCACACCAGGAATTTCTCGAAGTTGATTTACAACCAATTCACCAATCTCTTTCAATGATGCCCCTCGAGCTTTCAAAATAATATCCCATTGTCCTGCCACCACATG
>CAYFYU010000243.1:789-1449 GCA_964347455.1 uncultured Spirochaetota bacterium
TGCACTTCAACTACATTTTTCAGTTTGGCAATTGATCGTGCTACATCTTGTTGAGAAAGTCCACTTGTTGGAAGAAAATTCACTAACACAAAAGCTGTGACTGGCAACCCAATCTTTGTATAATCTGGTACTGCTACCACGCGTTTAATGATTCGATTCGCTTTCATCTTTTCAATTCGGTGTTGCACTGTCGATCGTGGCATTTTCACTTTTCGTGATATGTTTAGTACTGATTGACTGGCATCTTGTTGTAATTCTTTAAGAATCTGGAAATCTTGATTGTCAATCATAATTAACAAATAGACAATTTTGATATTTAATTATTGTTATTTTTTAGCATTTTGCCATTGCCGTTAGCAAAAAGATAATATGGCTAGACCGTCTGTAGATGACTTGGGTGCGTCAAAATGGTATTGGAATCAATTCCGCATCGTCGGCTCTCGCGCGAAGTAGCAAAAGACGTGGAAAGTGGTGTTCGGTTCCGATACCGGTCGATCCGTACTCCGCGAGCTCGAGCAATCCTACAAGTGCAGCATCAATTATCTCGAGCCTGTCGCCGCTTCCTTGATAGTGAAGGGTTCATGGAAGTGTTGGCCCCCATTATTGGTCCGGTCACCGACCCAGGTATTCGTGGGGCGGGCACAGTTGTGGTACCCTTCT
>CAYFYU010000243.1:1459-2314 GCA_964347455.1 uncultured Spirochaetota bacterium
CTTCTATGGGAAGATGTACGTGCTGATGACCAGCATGATTTTGTATAAACAAATGGCGATGGCGAGTTACCCCCGCGTGTATTCATTTTCTCCCAACGTCCGGCTGGAGCCATCAGCAAGTAAAAGTACGGGTCGTCACCTTGCTGAGTTCTATCAACTCGATTTAGAAGTGGCCCACACCTCCTGTGACGAAGTGATGGCGCTTGGAGACACATTACTGTACGAGGCCATCCATTCGGTCAGTAAGGAATGCGAAACGCAGCTAGAGCAACTGGGACGCACCCTTCATTTACCTCCACGACATCTTCCCCGAATTACTTTTACTAAAGCTTTAGAAATTCTCGTAGATGAAGGATTTGATCTAAATCCTGATGCAGAGATTCCTTGGATGGCAGAACACCAACTCTCACTCCTCTTTGACACGCCATTTTGGATTACGGACTACCCAATACCTTCCCGTAGCTTCTACTACCTTGCCGATGACGAACAACCTGGAATCGTACGATCAATGGATCTTCTGTTACCTGAAGGATACGGAGAAATCTCTAGTGGAGGTGAGCGAGAATATACCGTTGAGGGAGTCAAACGACGAATGCAGGAAACCGGTGAAGACCCTCAAAAATATCGCTGGTATCTGGACATGCTGGAAGAGGGAATTCCTCCTTCAGCAGGATTTGGTATTGGTATGGAGCGACTAACACGGTATATCTGTGGTATCCCCCATATTTGGGAATGTTCCCCATTTCCGAAAGTACCTGGGATTCCATAAAGGAATTCTAATTCTTTTTAGTACGCTTTTTATCAGTCTTTTTTGCGGATTTTTTCCTTCGCTTTATGTCTCGTTTTCTTGCTTGA
>CAYFYU010000244.1:0-1564 GCA_964347455.1 uncultured Spirochaetota bacterium
AATCAGACTTATATGGATAAGCTATACTTGTTCGTGTTTGAACTACCTTACAAATCTGTGTTCACGATTCCTCTTGTTTATCTCACAGGCGGTTTAGCTGGATACCACTCTTCGGGCTCCGGCATCTCGAAGTCTTCTGGGAAAATAAAAGTTTCAAAAGTGGCTGCTGAGCCTCCCTCCGATTCAAAATAAGCGAACGGTACCTTACCTTCCCAACGGCCTGATTGTACCATCTTAAAGCCACGTTTTTTGAATTCGGCGACTCTTACCCCCCAATCTATTTTGTTACAGTTGACGGCTACATGGTGAATCCCTTCCCCATGTTTCTCGAGAAAATCCTCGTAAATGTTTGGTCCTGAAAGCGGTTGTATGATCTCCCACATCATCGATCCAGAAGAGGCAAGACACAGCTTCCATGAACAGATACCAGGCTGCCCATGATAAGTCAGATCCGTCACGTTGTCGGGCCCGAACGTGTAAATACACCAAGGCCCAAGACCAGCTATAACCAAATTTTTCATCACCTTGCGATAGTCACGTGTTACCATGCACACCTGTAGAGTTTCGCCGAGAAAGCTGTTTTCGAGCGTTTTTTCATCCTTAACTTCAGGCAAACCGTTCATTTTTAAGTCCTCCTTTTTTGATTTTTATTACCACCAAGGACGCACTAACCGGATGCAGAGCTGTTGCGGGGTGTGTCAAGACATTCTACTGGCACTAATATATACGATTAATTGGGCACCCGATTATCACTCTTTCTTCAAATGTTCAACGAAGAAGTCCCAGCATAAGGATTATGCTAAACTATTGATATTGGTGCTCTTTTAAAGGTCCAAAACCGAAGGCCACACACTTGGATAAAGTCCTCAACCACAATGGCGAACCCATGTTTTCGATAGAATGAAAGGTTTTTCAGCTGGCCTGTCTCTGTGTAGCAGGGTATTCTATCTTTATCTGCTCGCTCTAGTACTGGTTTTACAAGAGTCCCTCCAATACCAAACCCCTGCCATTCCGGGTCTACCCCTATAAATGACAAATACCAATGTGGATCAGGTACAGCCTGTTTACGAAGCACTTCCATAGTTCGTTCATAATGCTCATATCGCTTTGCAGCTTCCTCTCCCATGAGCTTGGGTAAATCATCCAGGCCTGACTTTTTTAGATATTCAGGATTATTTTCATCACTTCCTGGAGAAAACCAGAGTGATACCCCTTTCAATTGTGCTTCTGTGGTCCATACTTCTCCCACTCGTAGAACATATCTTATGAATGCAGTAAAGACTGATGGATTTCTCACCTTGCGGTCTTTTTCATCTGGAAACACGTAACAGTTCACTGGGTCATTATGGAATGCTCGTGCAAGCACAGCTGTAGCATTTGAAATTTGCTCCTTTTTCAGAAGTACAGCGTTATGAAGATTAGTTAATTGGTTATTCATGTTCTCAACTCAATTTAACAGCTAATAAAAATAACTAAAGCATGATGTATCAAGACATTCTACTGGCGGTGATAGCCTCTATTGTTCTAAAAAAAGATGCAATTTTAAAAAATCAAGTTCCTTTTG
>CAYFYU010000244.1:1574-2258 GCA_964347455.1 uncultured Spirochaetota bacterium
TTGTTTTTACAAGAATGCCTAACCAGATGCGGAGCTGATGTGAGTCTACATAAAAACATTCTATTGGCGGTAGTAGACACTATTATTTCACAGGAGATGTGATGTTAAAAAATCAAGTTCCTTTTGAAGATGTTTACGCGCCTCATGTGTGTCATCCTCAATAGCCCAATTATGACCACCGCCTTCATGCTCGATGTACTCAACTGTCATATCCATCTCATGAGCAATCTCAAGAAATAACTTATGAGTTTTATTTACTTCAGGGAATCTATCCACTTTTGCTTTTATTATAAGCAAGGGTACATCATTACTCATTTTGCTTTTATCGTAATATGAGTGACCAAGGCTTCCGTACTGTAGTACGGCAGACCTTAAGACAGCACATTGAACGTATTTATGATATTTCTTCGATTTTTCCAGAGCTGCCGCAAGAGCAGGGGGAACACTGTGCCCGGAGCTATATATTCCGATATGTTTTTTGTTTATCCCAAATGCTTTTGCATTCTTGGAAAAATAAACAATTGTCTCATCAAATACTTCAGGAAAGTCTATTGTATCTGGAATAACAGCAATTAATCCAGATACTGCAATCAGCTGTCCTAATGATATATTGCTCCTCCACTCTGGTGTTCCATTACACACAAATACAGCAGGTAGTTCTGTTGTGAAATCAAAATTAGGAGG
>CAYFYU010000245.1:0-1801 GCA_964347455.1 uncultured Spirochaetota bacterium
TTGGTTGAGGTTTCATCCTCCGTACTTTCCGAACTGTCTCCTGATGAACCTTCCTCTTTTCCATCTCTTTTTTGTAATCCCGCACTACCACCCACTAAAACCGCCTCTTCACCTTTACGATTCTGTAGAGCTGTGGTATAATATCAATTGTACTGATCAACGCCGTGAAGCCTGTTTATCGTTATGTACTCCTTGATTGTTATGTGTAGAGAAGATCCGATCTGATGTGTCACTAAGAAAATTCCAATATATTAGAAGGAATCGATGAGAAAGAAATCGGCGAGAAATAAAATCCGAAATTTGATGAAATTGGTGGTGGTTTTTTTGGTGGATTATATTCTCGTGAAGCTGGGCCTCAAGCTGGGACAGTTGTCAAAAGAAGCCATCATGTCCGCTGTTGTTCGTGATAATGAGTTGTTGGATGATGATGATCGAAGCGTTGAAGTTCCATTGGGAATCCTGGTAAACTGTATTAATGACAGGGTAAGCCTGGAGGGTCGTGTTATATATAAAAGAATTATGACACGATGGATCAGAGAGCGATTGGAAATTAAGAAAACCTTGAAACAGGACCCTGAAATATTGAGAGTTCCCATTGAACGGCCGATGTGCATAGTTGCATTGCCACGGACAGGAACAACAATGCTGCAAAGTCTTCTTGCGCAGGACCCAAACAATCGGACTCCAGTGACATGGGAAGTCTATTCCCCGGTGCCGCCTCCTGATCCGCAGACCCTGGAAACAGACCCGCGCATTAAAGAGGCGCATCGAAATCTCAGACAAAGAGATCAGAGTATACATACAAAGAAAGCCAGCACACCTATGGAAACCTGGCCCTTTTTAGCCAGGTCCTGGATGATGCCATTTACCGGTGTGCCGATTTATCCTGTGGGTTTTGAACCGTATTGGGAATATTTGAACGGTCTTTCAGAGGAAGAAGTGGTTCAGGCCTTCCAGTTTCATAAACAACAAGTTCAAATACTGCAGCGACATTTTCCTTTGAAAAGATGGGTACTAAAGGCACCTCTTTATGCTGCACTTATTGAAGGATTGGTAAGTGTATTTCCTGATGCTTGCCTCATCAATATCTTCAGGGACCCTCTTGAAATGGTTCCTTCTCATTGCAGTTTAGTAAATCGTACTATTCGAACAATTTTTCATGAATTGGATATATTGGAGGTGGGTGTTCCGATATGTGAAAAGCTGGCGATTATTTCAAAACGATTGCTGCGGACACTCGAATGCTTCACCGGTGGAGACGGTTCGTAAAATATATGCTCATTTCGGCATTGAGATGAATGACGAGTTTGTGGAGAACATGAAACAGTGGCTGGTTGAGAACCCCCAACATAAATACCGTGTGCACAAGTACAGTTTAGAGCAGTTTGGGCTTGATGCTGATTTCGTGAATGGTCAATTCGCAGAGTATATAGTGGCAATGAAAAGCGTGTGATCCTTCATTCTCATTCCCACTTTGTAAATCTTCTACATTACTTAACCTGAACGGTAGTGAGATACTCGTATTCAGTGAGAAGAGATATTTTTCCTGTATGTCGCAGGAGTTTAAAATTCACTCGAGTTGCCACATCAGCAACAACTTCAGTCTTTCTAAAACTCACCCTGTAAACGGATTTCACGCAGATCATCCACCAGGTGCCCGGGTCTAGATCGTTCAACTCGTAGAGACCGGGCTGAACCTGAATCTGGGAGACCCGGCGCAGCTGGGCCTGTTGCTCCAAGACCGTGACGGCTTCCCCGCCATGCCGCTCCGCCATCGCCCGGAGATAGGTGATGGCGCTCA
>CAYFYU010000245.1:1811-2234 GCA_964347455.1 uncultured Spirochaetota bacterium
AAGTCGGTAGTTCTGTTTGTCGTATGCCCTTCGATAGAACCAACATCAGGCACGTATCTTCAGATGTATAATCCTCCAAAGTCATCCGCCAAATAAATTAAACAACATAAGCCGTCGACGTCATTTGCCCAACCAGCTGTATCATAACAAATTACTTTGATAGAGGTATCAGGTACGCTCACATTGACAACACGGATTCACTCCTCGTAACATGCCACGTACGCATGGTTACCCAGAATATAGATGCCATCAACTCGGTTCATCATGTAAGAGCCCACCTCCACAGGAGCATAGGGCGTATTCACATCCTACCCCTTTGAGTTTTTACAGTTTTTATGGGACATCACAATTGAATATTAAAATTGAAAAAACCTGGGATCATAATCAGGTTTGTCATCATATTTTTGGGCGAGTTTTCGCATA
>CAYFYU010000246.1:0-2222 GCA_964347455.1 uncultured Spirochaetota bacterium
CTCTCAAAATAAACTTGAATATCTCTTTGTTGAGATAGAGATGGAACCAGCAGAGGTTTATATGACCCTTGAATTAGCTGAGATTACTGAAAATTCTGTTGAAACTGTTGTGGATGTATATAAGGAGCATAGAGGGAAAGGCTGGGGGGTAGTAGCAAAAGAGTTAGGAATTAAGCCAGGCTCAGAAGAATTTAAGGTTCTAAAGAATAAATCTTCAAATAAAATAATAAAAGATAAAAGTAAGGATCACCAAAAAAAGTGAAGCAGGGTTGTCCTAATTGAAGAATTCTTAAGAGGGATAAAATGCTAATTGTAAAAAGCTCTATTTCTTTCTTTCCTCTTCTATATAAACTCTTCTCTTTTCTCTGACGGATCTGTAGCAGGCTTCGATAACCTCTATGCTTTTTCTTGCATCCAAGGCGGAGTTTGTCAGAGGGCGGTTATAAATTATTGCCCTTATGAAGTCTTTCACATCCAGATAGGCCTGCACGAATTCACGCGTGTAGGGTATCCTGTGCTTTTTAAACTTTTCATGGTCTTCTCTTGGTATAACAGAAAGGCTAAGTTCTTTTCGACCTTCCTTAGTTATAAGATGCAACGAGGAATCAAAGCATTCATTCTCCCCACCTTTATTTTCATATCTGTGTTCAAATTCCCATCCCCAGAGGAAATACTCAAACAATCCCTCCATACCAACTACCTGAAAACGACAACCGCTGGTTTCATGGGCAAATCCATAAGTTTCCTGCACAACGCCGGAGGCTTTGTTTTTAAACTCAAGCAGAATGGTGCCCCCTGAGAAGAAAGTTTTTCTAGCTTCGCTGAAACGGGGAGCGTCATCAGTCGCATCTACCCAGGAAACCGCTCCAAGCAGATTGCGCATGGAATCCACAAAATGGATGCTCAGGGCCCTGAACGCTCCCCCAGACTTATTTGGGTCGTTAAACCAGTCCCCACCGGCAACATGAGACCACCCGGCAGAGCCCAAATGACCTATGAAGCTCGCCATAACGGGTCTTCCAATAAGAGACATGTGTTCTTTTATTACAATGTCTCCAGGCTCCCAGCGATTTGTCAGGCCCGGGGCAAGGACTTTCCCTGCTTTTTTTGCTGCATCTACCATACGGTCTGCTGAAGCAGCAGACGTTGTCATTGGATAATCGACATACACGTGTTTTCCGGCTTCCAGTGCAAAGATGGCCATCTCCTCATGCAGGTAATTGGGAACCGAAACAAAAATACAATCCAGATCGTTTCTGGAAACCAGTTTTTTCCAGTCCTTGATTGCCAGAAATTTATGTTCTGAAGAAAGTTTGTTTAAAGTCTTCATGTCAAGAGAGCTCATCCCAATTAATTCCACTTCCGCATGAGTCAGTAACATTCTGGCATTCAACCATCCACGGCCTGTGCCGACGATTCCTGCTCTTATCTTTTTCATTCTCTGTACCTCCTATTTATAGACCTCCATTATATAATTACCGCCAGTAGCATGTCTTGATACACCCTGCATCAGTCCTGTATCTGGTTTGTGCGTCCGAGCAATCAAAAAAAAATTCTGCTAAAAACACTCCTTGACAAAAATCACAGTAATGAAAAGATAGTACATAATAGCATGAAATCAGTGAACCTATATTGTTTTGTTCTTTGTTATCATTCACTTCTCGCAAACCTTGTAGGTTTAATTGCTTTGATTTAGTATCGTGTTGTAGTTTTTTCTTTTTTCTTTCCACACCAACCTCACAGGAAAGTGCCACTCCAAGCATCTACAAGGTTTCGTATTGAAACAAAAAGTAGATTTTCGCTTTGTTATGAAATGGCAGCTGTCACTAATTCTGTATTGGTGACAAAACAAGCTAATAAATAAGGAGGCAAGAGAATGTCAGTAGAAGAGAACAAGGCCGAAACTCGCCGGGCTATTGAAGAGTTTTGGAATAAAGGAAAGATGGAATTGTTAAACGAATTTTGGGCCAATAACTATGTACATCATGATCCGGGAACTCCCGAGGTTAACGATCTCGAAGGGTTCAAACAGTGGGTTATCACAACACGAACCGGTATTCCTGACCTGAAGGTCACCATCGAGGACATCATTGCTGAGGGAGATAAGGTAGTGACCCGCTGGACCGTTCGTGGAACACATAAAGGTGAATTAGGTGGGATACCTCCTACAGGAAAGCAAGTGACAGTGACGGGAATTACTATTAGCCGTATTGCCGATGGCA
>CAYFYU010000247.1:0-2197 GCA_964347455.1 uncultured Spirochaetota bacterium
ACAATACCATATATAAATAGCTCAGCCATCTTCACTCCCCTAAATAGAGACGTGCAATCTTCTCATCGGAAAGGATGACTTTGGCTTCGCCATCAAGAACATTTCTTCCTGTTGCCAGAACATATCCTCGATTCGCCATTTGTAAAGCTTCTCGGGCGTTTTGCTCAACAAGAATCATAGCCACTCCCTTGGAGTTGATATCAGTTATTTTCTCGAAAATCATAGAAACAAACTTAGGAGCTAGCCCTGCAGAAGGTTCATCCAGCAGTAGAACCTGGGGATCCAGCATTAGTGCCCTCCCCATGGCAACCATCTGTCTTTGACCTCCTGACAGCTGACCAACTTTCTGATTTCTCCTCTCTCTTAAAATGGGAAAGAGTTCATATACCTCATTCAACCGTCCGCTGTAATCATCAGTTCTAGTAAAAGCCCCCATTTCAAGATTTTCCTGAATTGTCAAGGACGGAAATACATTTTCTATCTGAGGAACATAGCTCATCCCTTTTCTTACGATCCTATCGGGTTTCATACCCGTAATATCCTCATTCTTCAGGACAACCTGTCCTCTACTGGGTTTCAAACAACCAAAAATGGTTTTTATGAGTGTGGACTTCCCTGCTCCATTAGGGCCGATAACTGAAACAATCTCTCCAGCTTTCAAATACAGATAAACATCGTGTAAAATATCAATCTCGCTATATCCAACTGTGATGTTTTCTGCTTTTAAAATGAAATTATCGGTACTGCCCACCTAAGTATGCCTCCAGAACACTTTTATCTTTTTTTATATCCGCAGGTTTTCCCTCGGCCAGCTTTTTTCCCTCACTCATAACGATCACCGGACTACATAGATTCATAACTAGGTCCATATCGTGCTCGATTAGAAAAAAGGTCATGCCTTTCTCTTTACACAGTTTTCTGATATTTCCAACGAGCTTTTTCATCAATGTTGGATTGACCCCCGCTCCGGGTTCATCGAGAAGTACCATACGCGGATCAGCCATCATGCTCTTCGCAAGCTCGAGGAGCTTTTTCTGTCCTCCCGAAAGGATACCGGCATACTCGTTCTTGAGGTCTATCAGCTCGACGAATTCGAGAACCTCGAGGGCTTTGTCCCTGAAATCTATCTCCTGTTTTTTTACCTTTCCCGGACGCAGCCAGGTATTCCAAATCCTTTCACCAACCTGAAAGGCAGGAATGATCATGAGATTTTCCAAAACCGTCATACGCTCAAATTCACGGGTTATCTGAAATGTTCTAAAAACCTTCTTATGAAATATCTTGTCCGGTGACAAACCCTCAATGTGTTCACCCTCAAAAACAATTTCTCCTCCATCCGGTTTAAAGAACCCGGTAATCAAATTGAAGAGGGTGGTCTTACCAGCGCCGTTGGGACCGATCAGTCCCGTGATCGAACCTTCATTAACAGTGAGTGTGCAGTCATCAACTGCCCTGAGTCCACCAAAACTCTTCTGTACATTCTTAACTTCCAGCATACCCATACCCATTCAAAATCAAGATAATTCCATCTTTAAAAACGAAATGAAATACAACTAATTTCCTATCATAAGAGAAATAAATCTATTTGTCAATTATGCATTTCATATTTATTGTCTTTTTAATTACCTTCAATAGGTTGGGTAAGATTACACACCCTTCCACCGGTAATGTGCTGCAACTGCTCAAAGGTCATCGGTACTCCTGAAGAGTTTGTTCCTGCAGCAGGATAAATCGTACTGTACCGCTTTAATTCCTCATCTATCAAAATATCTATACCCTCAATGCCGAAAGGGCAGACACCGCCAGGCAGAAAACCGGTCGCCTTGAGAGTTTCATCCGCATTTGCCATTCTTGATTTCACACCAATGATTCCCTTTAGTTTCGAGGAGATCACCCTACTCGTACCTGAGCAGATCACCAAATAGAAGCGTTTGTCCTTTCCCAAAAAAAGGAGGGATTTTGCGATCTGGGATACCGTAACTCCCAGTTTCTGGGCCGCTGCCTCTGCGGTCGAGGTGCTTCCCTCCTCGAACTCTATCGCCTGAAGGTTGTGGGCGCTCAACACCTTCTGCACCTTTTCGGGGATCACTCGAACTCTCCTCATGACAGGGTTTTTCAGGTTACATTCTATAGCGATTTAGAGGAATTTAAAACGATTTTTTTAACCGAGACGCCTTTTATTTAACAGCTCCAAAGG
>CAYFYU010000248.1:0-2194 GCA_964347455.1 uncultured Spirochaetota bacterium
CTGTATGGGCTGAAGAAATTTCATACGCCTACTATAGAATATTGAGTTACAGATTTACCAACAACACCTGGCAAACAGTACAACCTGTATCCGCCGATAGTACAACAAAGGGAAATACACTGGATGCTACCGATCCGCAGGTAGCTTTAAATCCATCTGGAAAGGGATACTCGGTGTATAGAGATGTCGTTGATCCTGATGTAAGTTATAGGATATTCGCAGCCAAGTTCAACGGGATCGGATGGGAGCAGCCGTTAGCGATTTCACCGACTGATGCCGAGCTCGGCGGTCCAGGTCCTTTTAATGTATTGACTCCTCATATCGGCGTTGATGACGATGGAAACGCATTTGCAGTCTGGCATCAGAACGTAAATTTTACCACAAGTATTTATGCTAACAGGAACAGCAGTTCCGGTTGGGGTACACCAGAAAAACTATCTGGGCCAGATTCGGTTGAGGTTAATGACCCACGAATCGCCGTCAACGCATTTGGAGATGCTATTGCAATCTGGATCGAAGGTGACGGTGAGGTAAAACTGAGAACTGTAGTAGCGCGAAGATTTGATAAGACGACGGATCAATGGTTTGATAAGGAAGATGTTTCTGACGGACTTTCGAATGCTTTGTATCCGGATATCGCCATCAGCGATGACGGCACCGCAATTGTCGTATGGGTACAGGGTGGTAATGTTTATGCAAATAGACTCGAATAAAGGGTTGCGTTTGGGCTATCTTTGATCTATAAAGGGACTAAAAGACTCGTTGCTCGATATGTAGATGCATGATACCCTGAAAAAAGCATTCCCCCTCATATTATTCATTGTTGTTACCCTTTCCGTTCTTAGCTATCTTCAATTCTCCTACACCAAACTGCAGCAGGACGACTACTTTCACATACGTTATACACAGATGATGCGCCAGAACGGCCTTTACCGGCAGTTTCCCTGGCTTCGATACACTATCCTCAATGAGAAGTTCTACGACAAGCATTTCCTGTACCACGTACTCCTTATCCCCTTTAGCTTTGGAGATCTCATCTTCTGGGGCAAAGTTGCTTCTATTGTATTCGCAATTGCACTTGGTTATCTATTTTACTGGTTTCTCACACATTACCAAATCAGGTACCCTCTGTTCTGGTCCTTGCTTTTCATTTTCGGGAGTAAATCATTCCTCATTCGGCTTCTTGCAATTAGGCCCATAACCTTTGCCGCTGCATTTTTTATATTTATTGTACATTTTCTCTTTCAAAAAAAATATGTCTGGCTTGTAATAGTAAATTATCTCTTCGTACTGTCCTACAGTGCATTTATTCTTTCACTGGTTATTTCAGTAGTATACACTCTCTCGTATCTAATCTACCATAAAGAATTCAGTTTAAAACCCATACTCTTCACACTTGCGGGCATAGCTGCCGGTATCATTGTAAACCCATATTTTCCTGCCAATATCCCTGTGCTCTACGCCCAGTACTTCAAGGGAAGCCTTGTACGCTCTGGGCTCGAACCAAACCTGGAATGGCTTCCCCTTTCGAGCTGGAATTTATTCCTCACGGCCTGGGTTGTAATCGGGATATTCTTTGTGGTACTTCTCATCAGCTTGATAAATCGAAAAAAATATTCTTCTTACGCTGTATTTTTCTTTATACAAACATCTATTTTCTTTATCTCCTATCTCAAAGTATCGAGAGGCATTGATCAATTTCTGCCTTTTGCCTTACTATTCAGTGCTTTTGCTTTTACTGAAACCGAAATCAAAATACCAAAGGTCGCCCGTATCATTATTGTATTATTTCCCCTTGTTCCAATGGTAATGAATAGCTTGTACACAGTAAAGTCATTTGATCGCATCAGCGTTATCGATAACAGCGGCAGCGCCAGATGGCTCATGGAAAATACCGAAAAAAATAGCCATGTATTTATCGCAAACTATGGGGCATTTCCTCAGCTTTTCTTCTACAATCAGCACAATACGTATACCCTCGGACTTGACCCCAACTATATGAAGGAGTATGATGAGAAGCTCTACAGGCTGTATCAGGATGCTATCTGGCTACGCAAAGATCCCTATTCGATTATTAGAGGTGTCTTCAGAGCCCAATTTGTGCATGTAGAAAATGTATCAAGAAGTATAGAATTTTATAACTATTTGGATGCTCATCCGAAAGAGTTCCAAAAAGTCTATCAGGATGACTTTT
>CAYFYU010000249.1:0-2159 GCA_964347455.1 uncultured Spirochaetota bacterium
CCGCAGGCCAAGAACACTATATGAGAGCCAGTGATCACAGTTCTAATTTCTTCCGCAGCTTCTCTCGTAGCTTCCTCGCCTACTTGAGGCAATGCACCTGCTCCTAAACCACGAGTTGCTCTTCTGCCCAATAAAATTTTTCGTGGCGCTTGAATCGACAACAGATGTTGCGCGTCCGTATTTGTAGCGATAAGTTCAGCTCCAACTATACCCTCCTCAGCCAACCTATTTATTGTGTTGGAACCTCCACCTCCACAACCAATGATTCTTATGTTCGTTTTCAACTTCCTAAGCATATGTTCCAACTCAGCATCCACCTCCAGATTTGGAGTAGGATAGTTGGGTTTTTCATTCTGCAGATTCTGCATATTCACATTTCTTGCTAAAGCCTCCTGGACTATTGATTTCATATCTGGTACCTCCTATTCTCATATATTTAATCGGGCTTAACACAATCTTGCGTTCTGCCCTTTTATATTTTTTAACAGTGAAGCATGAAAAGTATGGCAAGATCTGGCATGCGAAATTTTTATGGTAGTTGCGTCTAACACTACACAATCATCGCTAACCGAAATCTTTGCATCCCACCAATCATGCATCCCGTAAATCTTTTATAGGGTATGGGTTTTCTATTATTTATAGTTTTATACGGTAAAATTCTGTTTTTAAGGGCTAAAGGCGCCTAAATCCCTTGATTTTATTAAAATTATAAAATCATTATTTACCAAAACTTTTTTCGAAATCATGTTTGCAGTATGGACATATCACAGCATCAAAAGGAATGCTCCTCCCACAGTTTACACAGAACCTTAATCGAATTAAAAATTTTCTACTAAATCCTGTAAATGTTAAAGCTATGTATATTAGAGCCGCAAGAAGTACACCTAAAATTAGTGGCATAAGATTAATTGAGATCTGCCCTGTTTCCGGGGATCGTTGAATCGTAAGCATAAATGAAAGACCGATTATGATTAATCCCAAAAAGATCGCCAGGGCTCTTTTTTCTTCCACGTATTTTTCATAGTGCATTTTCAATCACCAAATTCCAATTCCTCTCCCTCAACAATATATCCTAGGTTATAATGGGTTTCAAAATATTAAAAAATATCGCTTTTCAAAATTATGTCTCTATCGCATAAGAAATTGAGTAATGTGCGAAGCATTAAGAAAGGAGTGGATAATTACACTACCCTCACTAAAATTTCCTCAGAGGTGCGTCTTACCCTCTCTTGTATTGTCCCCATATCGTCTCTTACCCAGGAATTCCATTTTAAATTTACTCTGATTGTGGTGTTCTGGCCTATTGAGGCGATTGAAGGAGAGTAAACCCTGACGGTCACATTCTCCCTTGCATCCTCCTCCACATTAAATACAAGGTCCTCCTCATCTGAGTAGTTATAGATTATTATCTCTTCCTCGCCTACATAAATCAATGTAACGTTCCATCCTTCATCTATTTTTGATTGAATCATGGTTGCGTTTAAAAACGCATCATTTTCGACTGTTCCAACATTCCAAATGGTTACATTGAAATCAACAAAATCGTTGGCACTTACAACGGTTTCGTTCAATTCAGAGCTTAAATTAAAACCGTATTTGGGCAGCGGAGCAATTTGGATTGGCGCAGGATGAAAGCTCACAGCAAATATCAATAAAGCCACCACACCGACCATAACCCTTCTTTTATCCAGTTTTGTAACATCGTTCAAAGGCGGAGGATGGCTCAAACCACCGACCAACACCATGACTATCACTATGAGCAACACATAACCAAAATATTGGAATAAAAATCCCAAGAAGATCATTATTAGCACAGTTGCCATGCCTATGTACCTTGTCCTCTCCCCAAATAATGCTCGAACGATATGTCCTCCATCCAATTGTCCAGCTGGCAATAGATTGAGCGCAGTTACAAGAACACCAACCCAACCTGCAAAATAGGTTGGATGCCCCAGAACACCAGCCTCTAAGGGGAAAACACTGCTCAATCCAATTAATAGCAGAGGTGAATATAGGACAGTTCCACCTGGTTCGTTTGGTAAAGCCTCGACATTGAAGGTTTTTGTCAGGTAAAGCCCGATAAGTGTTACAGGAATTGCCACAATTATACCGGCAATAGGCCCTGCCGCACCGATATCTATTAACGCTTTCTTATTTGG
>CAYFYU010000250.1:0-2156 GCA_964347455.1 uncultured Spirochaetota bacterium
AGAGAAAGAACTACAGAGATGGAGAGGTCAGTATCACTTGAAAAAATGATTGATGAGGTAGCACATGAGATAAGAAACCCTCTCACTTCAATAGGAGGTTTTGCACGAAAGGTTTATGAGAGACTACCACAGGATGATCCCAACAAAGAATATATGAAAATTATCATCGAAGATGTAGCCAAGCTGGAAAATATGATAAGGCAAATCATCAATTTAAATACACCGGGAGTATCACACTCAGAACTCTCAACCGTCAACAACATCATTAATAATGCCGTCAGATCATTTGAAAAAGAATTGGAAAATAAAAAAATATATGTAGAACTTGAGTTAATGGACAAGCCTCCTGTAGTACCTCTGGATAGTAACAGGATCACTACGGCCATTGCTAATCTTATTAAGAATGCTATCGAGGCGAGCGAGGAAACACCTAAACTCCTGAAAATTTCCACACGCATGAAAGATGAAAATGTAGAGATAGTTGTATCCGATACAGGGAAGGGTATTCCGGAGGATAAAATCAAGTATATCTTCGATCCCCTTTTTACCTCGAAGATATATGGGCCGGGACTTGGTCTCACCTTTGCCAAGAGGATCATTCAGGAACACAGGGGGGCAATTTCCGTCAAGAGTGAGTCAGGAAAGGGAACCACTTTTACAATCAGATTGCCGTTGAAGATCTCCTGAGTTATTAGTGATTGCCTGAGAGGTTCTTTTTGAGTGTAAAAACATTAACGAGCCCTTCGCTATGAATTATAAATGTTGTGGATATAGTTGAATTTATTTTAAGTCTTCTCATGATCCTGGTTTACACAAAAATATTTTCCGAAATATTTGCCTGTCCTGGAAAGCCTGCAGTTATCGGGGAGCTTGCTGAGGGTATTATTATTGGCCCAAGTCTTCCGGGTTTAGTTGAGGACAGCGTTATCCTTCGCCATTAAAGTACCTTCTGCTGCCTCTGGCGAATAGGAGTTTTAAAAGGAGAATGAAGGAACATGGTCCCGATTATGAACATGTACCTGGAAATAAAGTAAATGTGGAGAGGAAGAATGTTCATAATTCCGGATATTCAAAATTTCTTCAAAATCTCAAGATATTTTTAAATTAGAAGAAGATGGATATATGAAACAGATAGTGGAAAACCGATTGTAGGTGCAGATATGAGACATGTTACGGCAATCATAAGAAGCATTAATCTTGAAAAGGTCGTAGAAGCACTGAAGAATATAGGAGTGAAGGGAATAACGATTTCTGAAGTAAAAGGGATAGGAGAAGAAACAGTTTTATACAGGCCATACAGTGTTCACGATAAGATCGAGATCATAGTATCTGAAGGAGAAGTTGATAAGATAGTAGAAATAATATCAGAGGCAGCTCAAACCGGCGAAAGTGGGGATGGAATAATCTGTGTACAAGAAGTTGATCAATTAATAAAAATCCGTACCGGAGAACGGGTAAATCCAATCGATTTATATAGTAAATATAAGCTTCCAATCACCAGTCCCCTCACTCCTTGCTCCTCTACATTCATTTTTAACACGGAAAGATGAGGCATGAGTGAAGAATTCTCCTCTTTAACCTCTTCACAAAGATTTCACAATTTCTTCATTTTCTATTCGCATTTTATTGCTATTTTATAACCGAGGACGGGAAAAAATAAAACACAATGTGGAGCAGATCATGAATCTGGTAAGAATAAAAAACAGGACTATTGCAAAACTACTTCCACCATTTCCGTCTCTTGCCGGAAAGTTTGTTTATTCTTATGAACCTCTGGAGTTCAAAGATGTTCCGTGGACACCGGCAATCAAAATTCTTCGAGCTGGTTTTTCCTTCTGTTTGCAGCCTTGCTCATCGGCATGCACTTATTCGGTTTTGGCTGCGGCGGACACGAAAGGCACAGGAGACATGATAAACAGGTATGTAATGAACACAGGGGGAAGAATGTTGAAATCTCCAAAGAAAGGTCAGGTGCCGAAAAGAGCCACGGAAGCTGCTATTAGAGAAAAGGCTTTCAGTAATGAGTTCCTGTATGAGGAAATGTAGAAAATTGACAATGAGGCAAATCCATGAGAGAATTACACCAAGTGAAGCTCCCCGGCCACAGGGCGGGGCATCATTAAAATAATTCTAATTGATTCGGATATTTCTCTTGA
>CAYFYU010000251.1:0-2124 GCA_964347455.1 uncultured Spirochaetota bacterium
CTTTTCATCCCCGTTTACAAAACGGGGTATTCAAGTTCATTTCTTCATAAATGAAAAAAAATAAAAAAGATAGAGCCATTTCTGACCCTGCCTTTGATATCTGCTAAATCGCTCCTGTATTTCTTTGCCTGCTAAACAATAAAGCGAGTTTTCTAATTACACTTTACTATATTTATGGAATCAAATCCCTCGATTACTTGGCCGTCAAAAGTCTCTCCTGTCAAGTCAGCTTCTGTTTCTCCACATGCGATACCAGTTTCTTGAGTCCTGAAGTGTAGTACAAGGTCGAGATCACCGTCCTCATCCACATCCTTTATGTGACCTTTTCCATGATCTTCTAATGACCTATTTGGTCCAAACTCGACCGAAAAGGGGTCAACAGTAGTTGCATCAAGGACAAAAACTGATTATTCCTGTAGATTAGAAGTTATTCGTCAGCTCCTTCATATAACTCGTTCTGATACAAGAGGTTTGCTTTTTATGCCTATTCGTGTAGATAGACATACAGGTTGTCCATTTCCCCTCTTAATTACTATTTTTAATCTGAAAAGATTGTAAAGTAACATCGCTCTGTGAGAAGGGATAAATTTATTCTTTGTCTTATAAGATATCCCGCTTTGTAAGCAGGGGGTTTCACTTAGTACCTGGTTCTTTTGGAGCGGGTGCCGGTTCTGTCGGTGTGACGGTCGGTTCCTCAGTAGGCTCTGGTGTCTCAGCCTGCTTGCAACTAACAATAAATGTAACCGCAATAGCTAATATTAAAGAAAGCACTATGGTAAGAATCTTCTTCATTGAGAAATCAATTCCTTTCAATCAGTTAAGCAAAAAGTTGCTTTTTTACTTCATTCCCTCTTTAGGTTACATTAAAATAAGCCGAACTTACCATAGGTTAATCCTTCAGCAGCTCTGCCATATTACTTCCCTATAACCCTTCACTTCCCCCCCTTTATTACAAAGGGTTTAGCTTTATCGGGTGATATACTATTTAATTCTTATTTATCACAAAATGCATTCACTATCACGCTTAAAAATATTTATAGATGTTTTATAAAATTACGTTATATGACAATTCATTTAAATATGGGGTTAATGATGACCATTAGTAATCTTGCACTGTAAGGAATCCCGTCTTGCCGTGTAGTCATAAACTTTAATCCCTGATTTTCAGGTGGGTGCCTTGAAAGTAAGATCAGGCTTAAACCTCTCGGTCGCTCAACACTTACTATACTCTGGCTCCCTAATTTTAATGGACGGAATAAGTTTCTCTTCCTATCACAAACAAGACAGGTAACTTTAAT
This sequence comes from uncultured Spirochaetota bacterium, assembly GCA_964347455.1. Classification (GTDB taxonomy): domain Bacteria; phylum Spirochaetota; class B62-G9; order B62-G9; family DRHN01; genus JAGLSF01. Next base: position 1,299 of record CAYFYU010000251.1, read on the forward strand.
TACCTATAATATGACATCTATAAAAAATTAGATGCTTATTGTTCTAATTAACATAGAAACACTTAATTTTGCAAATTAAAAATTATTATCAGATCTATAAAACAATCTAATATTACTCAACGCCAATAATAAGAAATTATTATTATCTTGTATATTTGCATATGAAATGTGGCATTGTTAGGAAAATTAAATTTGCCACTATCAGGAAGATGTGAGTCTTTGATATGATTAAAGTATAAAGAGAACGTAAATGAAGGGAGCAAATAGCATGAAAGCCATGAATATAATGTGTTCCTTCATCTTTATTCTGTTGCTATCAGGAATCACCGTTAGTTCATGCACTACATCCACATATACAGAGAAGAAAAGTCCCTCAACTGAACCTTTCATAGGTACTTCTCCGTGGGAACCGACTCCGGGTGAGAGGGCGAAATTCACATATAGATATTTTCCCTCATCGTTTGTATATTTCAATATTGATAGGGGAATATATTTTTACCTCTCTGAGGGGAAGTGGGTTGATTCATATTCTCTCCCGCAAACGATTCCTATAGATCGAGATGACTATGTAATACTTAAAATGATGATTGACAAGCCTTATACGTTTCATGAGGATGTTGTGAAAAAATACCCTCCTCCGTTTCAAAGAGAGGAAACTACAGTACCATGACCCTAAAGTGCAAAAGCACTAGGGAGTGAGTTTATCATATAATGAGACTTACACCTGCTTTTCTTTAGTGTATAGAGAAGACAAGAATTAACAATATTACCTTGGACTTTACCCGATAAAATGGAGGAATTTAAAAATCGTTTATTAACGTTTGAA
>CAYFYU010000252.1:0-2122 GCA_964347455.1 uncultured Spirochaetota bacterium
TTTGTATTATCATTGTCCAACATAAAGTCATTAAGTTAAATCAGAAGAACTAGCTCGTTTATCGCCCCCCTCCGGTCGTACACTGAAAAACTTTCTATGATGTCAGTACAATGTATAAGGGGCTTTTTAGGAAGCTAGCGAGACACCCATTGGAATATTCAAATGGGATAACGAGTCAATAGACAGAAATATAAGAAATAGGGTATCATCGATTAAAATCGCATTGTTACGACATGAATAAGTATAAATAGGGCCATTCGTATGTCAGTGGACTTGGTAGTTCATATTATATTGTGGCTATTAGGCTTCGTTTTCTTTTACCGAGTACCCATCTGTAGTAGTATGAAAACGAATACTATCCCTCGCCCCTCTATGTCTATTGTAGTGCCTGCTCGAAATGAAGAAACGAATATTCCAAACCTCCTACGATCTTTGAAAGGTCAGACAAAGGCAGGTGATGAGATACTCGTTATAGATGACCATTCTGAGGATAACACAGCTGCCGTAGCAGAAGGAGAAGGTGCAACGGTAATAAAGTCTAAGGAAATGCCTCCGGGATGGACCGGCAAGACATGGGCATCCTATCAAGGCGCTCAGGAAGCCACAGGTAAGCTTCTTTTATTCTTGGATGCCGATACACTTGTTGAGGATGGCGGCCTGAATCAGATTACTAGTTGTTACGAGAAGATAGGTGGTGTGCTGTCGATTCAACCCTACCACAAAATGCTTAGGCTATACGAACAGTTATCAGCCTTCTTTAATCTGATACTAATGGCTGCAATGGGTTCATTTACTATCTTCGGTCGAGCATTCAAGCCCATCGGATTGTTTGGGCCGGTGATAACACTGGACAGAAAACTGTATTCGGAGGTCGGTAGTTTTGAGAAGGTAAAAGGTGAAATACTGGAGGATTTAGCGTTTGGAAGTGAGTTTCAGAAAAAAGGTGTCAACTTGCATTGTTACGGAGGAAGAAATACTATTTCTTTTCGCATGTACCCAGGAGGTATGGGCCAGCTAATCGCTGGCTGGAGTAAGGGATTTGCCATGGGCGCTGTCAAGACATCAATCCCTGTTCTTATCATGATTATTGCTTGGATCACTGGAGCTATTGGAACAACGAGACATCTTATTCAAGCCATCATTATAACTGACGCTTCATTAGTGATACCATGGGGATTTCTCTATCTCGCGTTCGCCACTCAAATCTATTGGATGCTCTATAGAATAGGTAATTTTAAACCATACACTGCTTTGCTGTTTCCCATTCCCCTCTTGTTCTTTGTCATTGTTTTTGCGTATTCCTTCGTCATCATTTTTATACGCAGAAATGTGAGTTGGAAAGGAAGAACGCTAAAAGTAAAGGGGAAAGATAAATATGCTGGTACATCTTCCAACAGGCATAACCATACTGATTGATGTCATAGCCTGGTTTGTAATCCATATGAGCGTATCGTATATCATGACGCGCCAACCCTTGACTTCGTTCAATCCTGATTCTTGGCTTCACAAGCAGCGCAAATGGGAGAGAAACGGGAGGTTTTACGAGCGATTTTTCAGGTTAAAATCATGGAAGAAAAAATTACCAGATGGTGCCGCACTATTTAAAAACGGTTTCGAGAAGAAACATTTAAAGGAAACCAATAAAGATTATTTTAATTCATTTGTTAGTGAGACTTGTCGAGCGGAGCTAACCCACTGGATTGTATTTCTATTCGGGCCGTTTTTTCTCATCTGGAACCTGTGGTGGGTAGGCATAGTGATGATACTCTATGCATCCATAGCCAATATACCATGTATCATTACTCAGCGGTATAATCGGATTAGGCTGCAACGAATAGTCAGATAATATGGCTGACAATTATTACGGTATTGTTGTCTGGTGAAAGCAAGCGAGCTTATTGAACTAGATCATAAAACGTGTAGTAACATTTTACTTTACTGCCAATATCCACAAGTTATGGGTTGTGTCTACCGTATACGAATCAAATCGTCAGCAGTCTCTATAAGACCTTCATGCTGAAGTTGTACTAAGATGTGTCGCACACGTTCACTATTTTGATTCAATAGTCTTAATAGTTCTCGTGTAGCAATCGACTCACGGGTTAATAGTAGCCGAACAATT
>CAYFYU010000253.1:0-1815 GCA_964347455.1 uncultured Spirochaetota bacterium
TGGTGAGCATGGAGAGCGATATGTTGAGATTTTTTATGAAAATGAGCAGGGTTAGGCCCATGATGATGCCAGGAAGTACGAAGGGCAGCATCACGAGAGCCCTGAATACACCCTTTCCCGGAAACCGAACCTTAGTAATGAAAAAGGCCCCCGCAGTACCGAAGATAAGGGCAAGAACAACTGCGGTTATACCCACCTCAAAGGAGTGGAGAACTGCCTTGAGCAGCTCTTTGTCCTGCACGAGCTCTACATACCACTTACCGGTCATCCCAGTCATTCCAACAATTGTCTTCGTAGGACTGAAGGAATAGATGATAACGACCATGAGCGGTAAGTATAGGTAGATGAAAATCAGCAGACCGTACAACTTGAGGCTCACACCCTTGCGCTCAAGTCTGCTCGAATCCTTCACTCTACTCACTGAGGAACCCTCCTTCGGTAGATCCAAACTTCGCCGTAAGACCCAGAATGGTGACGGAAATGAGAAAGAGTACAAACCCGAGTGCGGCTCCAAAAGGCCAGTTGAAGGCCACCCCGAACTGACTCCATATGAGATTACCGAACATAATTCCCTGTGTCCCTCCAAGCTGTAGGGGGATGATGTAGTCACCCAGAGCGATGATAAAAGAGAATATGAAGCCCGTAATCAGCCCGGGCAGGGAAAGTGGGAGTACCACATTTAAAAACGAAGAGAACTCGTTTGCACCCAGGTCGTTTGCAGCATTGAGAATGTTTCTCGGTATCTTTTCGAGTGACGTATAAACGGGTATGAATACGAAGGGAATACAAATATAGGTCAGGGTAACTGCTATGGCAAATCGATTGTAGAGAAATATCCTCAGCGGTTCACTGATAATCCCAATAGCCATCAGTATTGAGTTAATAACACCCCTATTGCCAAGAATGGACCGCCAGGCAATGATACGAACCAGATAACTCACCCAGAGCGGGATGATACACATCATGAAGAGAAGGTTGCGACCTTTGACCATCTTGAATGACACCATGTATGCTAGAGGGTACGCCATGGCTATGGAGAGCAGGGAGACACTAAGGGCAAGCCTGAGGCTTTTAAACAGGATACGGGAGTAGACGGGATCGGTGAAAAAAACCTTGTAATTTTTAAGGGTGAAGGTCTTCTCGAGCACCAAACCCTCGCTCGAATAAAAACTCATTGCAAAGGTGAAGATAAGCGGTACAATCACGAGGAACAGTAGCCAGAGAATAATAGGGGTTCCTTTGGCATAGGACCTCGGTGGGTCAAATCGGCTTTTTTTACGTTCCATAATTGCTACACCGCCTCCACGGAATATTTTATGACGTCCCGCTCTTCGGATTTGGGAAATACGATGACGTCATTGGATTCGAAGCCGATTTTTATGGTGTCGCCTTCCCTGAGCCGGTGGTCCCATACTGTTGCACTTACTACTGCCCGTATCTCGGAATCATCAAACTGGCAGGTTGCCTCGTAATCGGTACCCCTAAATACAATCCTTTTGAGTGTGCACTGTATGATATTATCAAGCTTTCCGTCACGGGGATTCACTTCCACACGTTCGACACGGATACAGATCAGCATCTCCTCATTGTTCCGGATGCCCTGTTTGAGCTTTCGTGTGCCGATGGTGTTACCCGATATTTCCACTTTGGCACCCTTCTCGCCGCTACTCTTGATCGTACCGTGCAGGAAATTCATATCACCAATGAAGGACGCAACGAAGGCCGTTTCAGGATCGTTGTATATATCATCAGGTGATGCGATCTGATGCACGAGGCCATCCTTCATCACCGCGATCCGATCGCTCATGGTCATGG
>CAYFYU010000253.1:1825-2099 GCA_964347455.1 uncultured Spirochaetota bacterium
TCCGCTGAATGTCCTTGAGCACCTTCTGCATGGCCACCCTGAGCTTGAAATCCAATGCGCCGAGAGGTTCGTCGAGCAGGAGGGCCGCAGGTTCATTGACGAGGGAACGGGCAAGGGCAATTCGCTGGCGCTGGCCACCTGAGAGCTGCTGTGGGAGCCGTTTCTCAAACCCCTCCATGTTAACCAGCTGCAGGACCCGTTCGATTTTCGGTTCTGCATCATCCAACGCAACCTTCCGCATTTTGAGCGGAAAGTATATATTTTTCTTCACGTT
>CAYFYU010000254.1:0-2069 GCA_964347455.1 uncultured Spirochaetota bacterium
CTTTGCCTCGATCTGCCGAATTCTTTCTCTCGTTACATTAAAAACATAGCCAACTTCCTCGAGGGTGTGTGAATAACCGTCATCGAGACCGAAACGCATTCTCAATACTTTCTGTTCCTTTTCAGGTAGTGTACTCAAAACTTCATCGATCAGCTCCTGAAGAAGGGTGTATGAAGTTTTTGTTGCGGGGTTGTCAGATTCCCTATCTTCGATAAAATCTCCAAGGAGTGTTTCTTCATCATCACCGATAGGCGTTTCAAGCGAAATGGGATCCCTCGCGACACTCCTTATACCTTTCACTCGAGCAATACTCCAGCCCAGCCTATCGGCAATTTCCTCTATGGTTGGTTCTCGTCCATACATCTGCATAAGTTGCCGAGATTCTTTTATGACCTTATTGATCTGTTCTATCATGTGCACCGGAATACGAATAGTACGAGCTTGATCGGATATGGAACGAGTAATTGCCTGTCGAATCCACCAGGTAGCATAGGTACTGAATTTATATCCCTTCTTATACTCAAATTTCTCAACTGCTTTGATAAGACCGATGTTTCCTTCTTGTACGAGATCAAAAAAATGGAGCCCTCGGTTTGTATATTTTTTTGCAATACTTACGACGAGTCTCAAATTTGACTGGATTAGTCGATCCTTTGCCTTACAGACAATTTTTCTACCTGATTGAATGGTATTGTGAATATGTTTAATACTCTTAACGATTTCACCCGTTTCTTTTTCTACAGCTTCTATCTGCTCTTCTGTTTTTCTGATTTCATTGTACATTTTCTTGATTTCTTCAGCATAAGGAAAATAGGTCTTTTTAATCCCCTCTATTCCCTTTCCACCTTCAATGTGTTTGTTGATCGTTTTAATTTCTCTGATCGATCTCCCCGCCTTTATCTCTACATCTTCGAGTTTTTTTTCAAGTGAGATTATCCGTTTAAAGTAATCATCAATTCTGCTCGAAATTCTTGTAATCTCCTCCTTATTGATGCTTACGCGCTTGAGTACGCGATAAATCTCCTTATCAACGGCTTCCTCTCCAAGTCTCTTATTGGACACGGGAGAATATTTTTCAGATAGAACCTTCTCAAGGTTATAAAACTTTCTCTTGAGCTTTCTCCTATCTTCTGAGGATACATTGTAGAATCGCTGATATTCCAGAAGATTCTGAATATCCAATTTTTTATTCTTAACCCGTTCAACTGTTTTTAGAATTTCTCGAACAAAGTATCTGGAGTTGAACAACACATTCTCAATTATACGTTCGCCTTTCTCAATCTCTTTCGCAAGTTTTACTTCCTCTTCAGCTGTTAAAAGGCTTACCCTTCCGATCTCCTTCAGATACAATCTGATGGGATCATCAATATGAGTACAGCTATCCGAGTTGATGATCTTACTATCGTATGTTTCCTCATCCTCCTCTTTTTCGATCTGCACATCATCGGAATCAACTTCTTCGGTTTCATCACTTATTTTATCCACAATGCTGATATTTTCTTTTGAGAGGAATGCGAACAGTTCATCGATTTTGTCGGAGCTTATCAGGGTGTTTGGCAGTGTATCGTTGATCTGGTCGTAGGTAATGATGTTATTTTGCTCATCTGCAAGGCGCATGAGCTGTTCAATCTCAGGCATATTTTTCATGTCAAACACTTTTCAACTCCCCACGATGCAGTATTTAGAGATTCATCTTATTTGCTTTGAGCAGCTCTATTTTTTTCAGCTCATTGGAAAAAGCATTCTTCTCTACAAGGAGCTCGTTTTCAAGAGATTCATCGTTTTCAAGTTCTGCCTTTTTCAGTAGCTCATTGACATGTTTTAATTTTTCTTTCAGTCGTATTTCCTTTAAAGCGGCGATCGTATCTATCAGTTGCTCTTTCGGCTTATTGCCCAGATGCCCTTCAATTAATTTTCCGCTCAGATATTTTATGAAATCTTCATTATTGAGGTGGTTAAAGACGGTTGAAGAATTCCAGCTCTTATCCGCCTGTACCTTAATAATTGCCTTCCAAAGTAGTTTTGTCCATTTTCCATGAAAGTAGCTATCATCGAGTCGGGATTCGGCA
>CAYFYU010000255.1:0-1730 GCA_964347455.1 uncultured Spirochaetota bacterium
GCAATGATTGGATACAGCATTTAGACCATAGATTGATGGTTTTTGCATACAGAGGCTAAGGAGTCTTGAGAAGACCCTCTCTGAACTGGTTCTCTTATTGTAATGCTCTTTGAAAATCTGTGAGCCGTAATCGATCTCTTTTCTGATGTCCTCATCTTCCCTGAGATATGCTGTACAGCCCTTTCCTTTTCGAAAGGCGGGATGGTTCCATGGACAGAGCGGGACCTGTTTAGCGAATCTCTTGGAGTGTGTTATAGGGCAGACGAACTTTTTACGGATTTTTCCCCGATCTTTGAACTTTCCCCAGTATTGCATCTCAAAACCCGCGATACATATTCGGGTTCCTGTAGAGGAGATATTAACCTGTCGTAGTTTTTCCCAGCGAAGGTTTCTGGCAATTCTGGGCAGTGCACGGAGCTCATCGACTACGAACTTTAGATTGGTTTCTGCGTCATAGGCGGCATCGGCCATGACGGCTTGGACTTCGAAGTCGAAGTGGTGAAGGACCTTTTTGAATAAGGGGATAAAGAGGCTTGTATCCTGAACGTTTGCAGGTTTAGTCAGTTCCCATATGGGTAGTTCCGATTCACAATCCGTGATGGAATGATTTCGGTATCCCCAGAAGTATTGGGCCTCTTTTTGGGAAGATTTTTTGAAATGTATCATGACACCTAGTGCTGCCTCGGGGTCTCTCTTTGGTGGTTTGCTCTTATCGAATCGATCTTTCATGGAAGCTTTCAGATTATTCTCTTTGACGATAACGGGCACAGCGGCCGAGTCTATGGAAAGGAACTGACCGGAGATTTCTTTGAGCTCAATGAGTTGATTGAGGAGATTGACTCTGACGGTTTGCAAGAGCTTATTGGGAACATCTTTTAAGAATGAAGAAAGCCTTTGCTCTAGACTAAAGAGACTTTTATTTGGCAGCAGGCCACAGGTTGTGGCCAAAGGAGGATTATCTATCAGGGTTGAGGCTAGATCGAACAATGTGGGTAGTTGTTTTAAGTTTTTGTAGATCAACGCATGAAGCAGGGCCTCCTTTGAGGTGGGAGGTCTTCCTCTCCTCTTTGAAGCGAAGCAACCAGCAAGGCAAGGTTCAAGGATTTCGAAGAGCAGTTCGTACTTTCTGAGAGGTTTCAAGTTGAAGAGGGTTTCTGGAGAGATAAGGTATTTTTGTTTGGGATTGTGGCGAGTCATGGGAATTCTCCGTTTTTGTGAAAGGCGTGCACATTGAAGGGGTGGACATTGGGCAGTCTAGGGGTGGAGGTGAAACAGCGCAACAGATAAGTTCTTATGGAAAGGGGACAAATCGAAAAAGAAGGGATTGAAAAAGGGAGGGTTTCACAAAAATACAAGTATCAAAATTTCACCTCCCCCCTTATTTTGAAAAGCCCAAAATAAGAGGTTAACGGTCAAAACAGGGCGGTTAAGTATTTGTAATTATGTAGTATTTCGATGTGGAGGTGAAATAATATTAAGCTAGGCTAAAATTATCAGCAATTTCAATATGTTATGAATTTTGTGAATGGCAATCCTAAGGACGAAAGGAGGTGATTGGGACGCGAACGAATGAGGGAAGGTTCTTCACAAATCTTCTTCGGTAATAACTGTTTAATAATAAATAAAATATGGAAAAAATTAGTTTTTCTGAATTTGAAAAGTTAGCTGCCAGCGAAATGAAACCTGCTTCCCAGGAACTGGAAGGAAAATCATTGTCGTTTAAAACTACG
>CAYFYU010000255.1:1740-2024 GCA_964347455.1 uncultured Spirochaetota bacterium
AGTCCGGAACAACAACCAAGTCGATTAAACTGACATGGTCGGATCATGCGCCGCCGACCGCAGAAGGGAACCTTTTTTTTAAGAAGGAATGGTTGCCGAGAATCAATAAACAGATCGCTCCCAAATATGAGCTAGATATCACCTTCTATCATGCCTCGTCCCTCTATAAGTACTTAGACCAGGTTCAGGCCCTCGAAGACGGACTCATCGATTTTACGACGATGGTTGTGTCCTGGGAACAGGCCCGGATACCCCTCTATGAAGTACTTTCATTGCCTCTGATG
>CAYFYU010000256.1:0-2021 GCA_964347455.1 uncultured Spirochaetota bacterium
ATTATGGACTCTTTAGTTAAGTATTACTAAAGTATAATCATGTTATTAGAACCATTATAACTTATAAAATCCTATTAAGAATCGTATAAAATTGTAATACTTTCAACAAATTTTAACAATTCGGGGCGATAACACCATCGCCTCTATTCCCTTACCATCAAAGGCTGTGGGAACTACTTTTCTTAAAATATTCATTGCAGCATTCACGTCCGCATTGATTTTAATCCCTTTACTCGATTGAAATAAGCCTCGCTTAATCCGTTTACCCATATATATATCATGCTTACCTATTGATTCATTATCCAGAGCAGAACATTTACGGGTATAGGATTCATCTATAAGAATTACTTCTATTCCAGCGAGCTGTGCTTTGTATTGAACCATGCGGATTAAATGCAAGTGAGGGATGGAAACAAAAGTTTGGTTATTTTCCGCCCCCATATTAGATTCTTGCTTCCATTTTTTGTTGTATCCAATTATAATTGTACCTATATTATTCATTTTTGAATAATCTATAAGCATGTGAGAGGTTTTGTGAAAATAATCTTTAATTTTATTATTCCGTTTTTTTGTCTGAATATTCATTTTTATTGTTTCAGGATGAGAGGGATCCACAAGAGATCGGTTGATGCCTCTTACCTTATTATACCATTGATTAACTGATTTCACGACATTTCCTTTAACTATGAGAGGTCTCTGTCTAATATTGTTTGCTGTAGTAACAAGGTTATTTATCCCTAAATCAATGGAAAGCATGCGACTTTTATCCAAAAGAAGGTCTTCTTCTTTTTGATTATAGATTATCTCAATAATATAATATCTTCCTTTTGGAAGAATTCGTATTTGTTGATGCTTTTTTATTCGGGTTTTAATAAAAGGGAGATGAACAGATTTTGGGAATTGGATATGTCCATTTTTTATCCAAGAATTTTGGTTGGTAAAAATGGCTATGGATTCACCATTCTTTCTTTTATAATTAGGCATTTTGGGTCGACCAAGATATTTCCTTTTATCTTTTGAATAATCTTTTATTTCTTTCCAATAAGATTTCCAATTGTCCATAACCAATCGCAAGATCTGCTGAGAGGTCTGGGCGGGAAGCATCTTATAGGCTACATGCTCTTTTAAAATAACCTCTAGATCATAATAATTTATAAATTCATCCAAATGAAAAAAGAATTGACGATAATGGAAATTTGCTAAGTTATAGAGATTTTTTGCCAAATGACAGAGATGAGATAATTCAGGAGTTTTGTTAACTTGGATTTGTTCTGTTAAATGAATAATTAGTATACCTCCTGAATTAATTCCTTTATAATTTTTCTTTTTCGCATTGAATACATCTTCATCGCAAAACAATGCATGAAAGAAATGATCTCTTCCATAACTTCCTCTGAATCTAATTTAGTATTCCCTATTTCTGAAATTACAACAATTTCTGTTCCGAATTGCTTGAATAGGTAGGAAAAAAGCTCAAATCCCACACGACTTAATCGATCCTTATATGTGATAATAACCTTTTTTACACGTTTCTGGAGTATGTCCTCAAGCATCTTAAAGAAGTTCTTTCTTTTATCAAAAGAGATCCCAGAAGCAGTATCTGAAAATAATCCATTTAATTGAATTCCATTTGAAAAACACCATTGTTTTAATAAATGAATCTGATTCTCTAAATCAGGTCTCTGTTTATTTGTAGAAACACGAGCATAAGCATAATTCACTCTTGGAACATCTTTATTAAAATAAGAATATACTGATTCATCGTCCCAATTCCAATATCCATTAGGGAGTTTGTGTGCCAAGAGTTTTCCTTCTTTCTTATATTTATAGAGGGTAACTTTAGTTACGTGCAATAATCGACACACATCTCCAGTTTTCATACTTAAGATATCATTCTTTATAAGTATTTATTAGACCCCTTTGGTTTTCTATATTAATAAAAAAATTTTTAATAATTTGATATATATTGTAATCTTTTTAAATTAATATTAGTTCAGTTGAATATGAGTGCTGAAAATCAA
>CAYFYU010000257.1:0-1989 GCA_964347455.1 uncultured Spirochaetota bacterium
TTTCGTACCAACCATGAACTTCCGGGTGACCATCAGGGTTTGAGTGTCAACAACCATCATGGTGGTGTCGCCAGCCGTAGCAAGGTACAGGAATCGTCCATCGGGCGACAACGCTCCGTCATGCGGTTCCGGGAGATCGGTAATCGTTGCAGTTACCTGCCAGATCGTAGTATTAATTATGCTCACGGACCCTTCATCGGTATTGGTTACATACACCCAGCGACCATCTGGCGAAACCATCGGATGAGTCGGCCCTTTTCCCACAGACACTCTCGCCAGTACCTTGGCATTTTCTGCATATATAGCCCACAAGCCGTTGGCGTTCAATTCCTTCTCCATCGACGTTCCTTCTTCCGCTTTATTGCCACTATGATGGATCGACGATTCATCCTCCATTCCCATATCAGAAGACATGGCCATGGTTCTGTTACCTTCCTCGTCGTGCGACCCAGGTTTTCTATCATGTTCGCCAGCATTTATAACATATATGATCCTGCCATCCGGGCTTGCATTGAGAATATGCGGATTGATACCAACGGATACCGTATCAATCACATCACCAGTCGCAAGATCAATTGCGCTGAGGCTGTCCTCCATACCATTGGCAACCCAAACAGTTCCCTTTAAATCGTCCGGTAATTCAACAGCTTCCTCTTTATTTTCAAAATCAGGGTGCATCTCGCCTGATTGTTTGTTCTTGCTGAAATGCTCATCGGTGGTGCTATCAGCCATCAGGGTAAACCCTGAAAACAACATAAATAGTAACAAAAACAACAGCGCTGTGATTTTCCATGCTCTATTATTTTGTTTCATCCTCTCAAATCCTCCTCAAATATTTAATACTTTACTCGGGTAAAGTATTAAATATTAGTATAAATAAAAGTCAAAAGGATTTTGCTCAGAATAAAAATTATTTGAGGAGATTGCTTATGAATTTTAGAAACATGATCTAAGAGAGATTGACTCTTTCGTAAGTAATTTTAAATAATCAGGCTTTTATATCAGACTTGCGTTTCACTTATGCAGGATAAATAGTTTCAGACAATTAGAGAGCAAATAGGAGAATGGTTTGTTCAGATTTCCTGTTTAGCAAATACTTCCATCAGTTCATTTATTACTTCACTGTTTTGAATACTTCCATTCTGAAAAGAGTTCGCAACACAACTTTCGATGTGTCTCTTTAAAATCATCTGCCCGACTTTATTGAGTGCCGAACGCACAGCAGAGATCTGTGTGAGGATATCGATACAGTACTTCTCCTCCTCCACCATTCTCTGCAGTCCCTTCACCTGCCCCCCGATGATACTTAATCGTTTGAGAGCATCTCTATTCGCTGGATGTGGACCTTGTTTATTTACATCACCCGCTATTTCTTTTCTTCCTACCTCTTCTGCAATTTTTCCCATTAATTAGATCCTTTCCTTTTTACAAAGAGTGGTAAAATAGCGAAGCAACATTATCCAGAATTTTGTTTATTGTTAATATCTGGATAACTCTTGATAAGCCCCATTTAGAAGAAAAATAAAATTAACCACTCCCCGGTATAGTATATACGTAATATTAATAGTATAATTCCAATTAGTCAAATAATAAAGAAGTATTCTGTTCCACATCTATAATTTTATTCGAAAATTTGAATCTTTTTTTATAAAACACTTGACAATCCGATAATTAAATTATATCATAAATACCATACGAGGGTATAGTATTATTACTTATCTAAATGGAGTAAAACATGAAGGAATCTGTACTACAAATCGAAGGTATGACCTGTGAAAGCTGTACGGATAACGTAAAACGCTCCTTGGAAAAAATTAATGGGGTGGCGAAGGCTGAGGTATCTCTTGAATCTAACCAAGCTCTTGTCCGGTTTAAGCAACACATGGTGGACATACCTACTCTCTACAAAGCAGTTGAAAATGCCGGGTACAGGGTAAGCGGCGAGTCAGCACATCAACATGAGATCGTGAATGCGAAAATTACTGCCGT
>CAYFYU010000258.1:0-1976 GCA_964347455.1 uncultured Spirochaetota bacterium
TATCAATCTGATTTGATTATTTCTTTTCATGGTCCCATCCGTAACCATGCAGCCGGCAACTGTACCAATTCTTGAAATCTTGAATACTTTGGCAAGACGCATTTTCAGTCTAGGTTTGAGCTGATCATAATTCCCAGTCTAGTTTCATGACTTGAAATTTGCCCCTTTAACTGGTTAAAGACTTCTAACATATTCAAAGCCTGAGTGATATCTCCTCTGAATTCAGCTACTGCACTCACTCGAAATTAAAGAATCTTGCCGTAACATCACAATAGATTCAACTATGTTCCCCTTAACCGTATCGTTTCGTCTGATAAAAATAACCTAACATGGCAGCTCCAAGGAGGGAGGACTGATTCTGAAACTGATATTCAAAGTCCCCGGTCCACCTTTTCTTCACTTCTAAAAAGCCCTTGATCTTTGCAGCGCCGCCCGTTGTCATTACCTTTCGGCCCAAATTAACCAGGCTTGCAACCTCTTTCAAATGCTGTCCGTGATAGAGTGCATTTCCCTTAATCAGGCCAAGAAGCATCTTCTCCCGAGTTGTTTCCAACGTCAGTTGGGAAAAGTTTGCCGTCAATTGTTCGAGACTATAGCGAGATCCTTGCAAAAAGGGTACATAGTCCGGAATCTCGGCTTCAGATCTGTCAGGGTCCTCATTGTCGAAAAAATCCCCCAGAACCGACGGAACATATTCATTGAAAAATTGATCCTGAATCATCTCCTGGCAGAACACGGAATGGAACCATTCCAAAGCTTTACCTCCTGTATTCAGGACAAAGAAAGTAACCCATCGATTCGGGATCACATGACAGCGGACGTTGAAATTCTTAGAACTGACTGGTTTGTCCACACAAACACTTGTGATCTCGCAAGTCCCGCATATGTTATTGATGTCTCCAGGGGCGGTCAAACCGCCGGAAAGCGCCGCGAGAACCGCGTCATTCCCACCGCACAGAACCTCGCACTGTTCGGGCAATTCCAACTCAGTGGCGACCTCGGGCCGTATTTTGCCTGCGCTGTGATAGGATTGCATCAATGACGGGAGCTTTATTTGAGGTATCCCAGAAAGGGCCAGAATGTCATTGTTCCATGTCAGATCATGTCGGGCGGTATTGTAAAGCCCAGTGATCGATGTGGTAGAGGGATCTATGGCCCATTCACCTGTGAATCGTTTGACCATGTATGTGTTACAGTGCCCAAACTTTGCCGTAGCCTCCCAAATATCTGGCTGATTTTCGCGGATCCATAGAATCGAACAAAGGGAAGAACCCCCTGATACCGGTAGGTTGCACGTTTCACGGAGAAATTTTTCCTCCCCCACTCGCTGTCGAATCTCCCGAGCTTGCTTATGAGAGCGCCCGTCAAAAAAGAGGATTGCAGGTCCAAGTGCTGTCCCGTCTTCATCCATTGGCACCAGGCCTGGGGTAGTCACTGAAAAAGATATGATATCGATTGAGGATAGAAACTCTCTTGATTCGACGCAACAATCCCGGAGAGCTTGCCACCATTTCTCCGGCTCAATGTCAGCTTTGCCTTGATCGTAGAGATTTACTTCATAAGGTCGAGAAGTCTCACATTTTTTTTCCAAATTTGGGCTGAACACGCCCATCTTGAAGGCTGTAGTACCCACATCAATTGCGAGAATGTCTCCCATTGTTGAGATACCCTCCTCGATGAAGAAACTCTTAACTTACCTATCGTTAATTTCTCCTTGGAAAAAATCACCTACTCCCATTCCGGCAACGTTTACCTTACAAAATCCTATCGTTATCAAATAATACATGAAAAAATTGAACAACCAGAACTAAATTCGTTCCATGTTTTATTTGAAATAAGAAACCATAATAAGAATTATGAAATCTAAAAATTCAAAAAGTTCAAGGAATCACAGATTTCATTGGAATTTCTCCTGTTTTCTCACATTTTCAAGAATTCTTTCTAAAATAGGTTGAGGATGGGACGGCATCCATAAT
>CAYFYU010000259.1:0-1973 GCA_964347455.1 uncultured Spirochaetota bacterium
CTGGAGTATTTTCCCATCTTACAATTATGCGATCAACTACCGACCACATCGCCTCTATTCCATCCTGACGTGCAAAAAGAGTCTGGTCTCCCTTCAAGCAGTCAAGCAGCAACCGTTCATAAGGTAATGGGAAATGAACGTCGCCCTGTAAATCCCTTTCATAATTAAAATTCATATTAACAGGATAAAGTTGATTGCCAATACCGGGATGTTTAACGCCAATGTGCATGGAGATTTCTTCATGAGGCTGTACTCCTAGTATAAGAAGATTTGGTGTTCTTATTTCGCATATTGAACTGAAAAGTCTCAAGGGAGGTTGTTTGAAGTGTATGCTGATTTCAGTAATACGCGTTTTTAATCGCTTCCCTGTTCGAAGATAAAACGGGACGCCCGCCCACCGCCAGTTATCTATATAAAACTTGCCCGCAAAGAAGGTTGGTGTATTTGAATCAGGAGAAGTATCTTTTTCATCACGATAGCTGAGCACTTCTTTACCGTTTATCGTTCCAGCTCCATACTGGCCACGTACTGTAAATTTGTCGATATGCTCTTCATCAATGAGGCGAATAGTGCGGAATACCTTTACTTTTTCATTGCGAATAAAATCTGCTTCGAAGCCAATTGGTGGCTCCATTGCTACCAGGGCAAGGAGTTGCATCATATGATTTTGTACAATATCCCTGACTACTCCTGCTTTTTCGTAGAACCGAGCCCTGTCCTCAATACCAATGGTTTCGGCTACTGTAATCTGTACATGATCAATATAGCGTCTGTTCCAGAGTGGTTCAAAAATACTGTTGGCAAATCGGAAAAATAATATGTTCTGAACAGTTTCTTTCCCCAAATAGTGGTCAATTCGGTAAATTTGACTCTCATCGAATGCCTTTGCAATAAGCCTATTGAGGTCAGCTGCAGATGCCCTGTCTTGTCCAAATGGCTTCTCTACAATAAGCCGTGTGTTAAACATGCCTTTACAGAGATTGCAGAATGACAGACGTTCCATAATGTCAGGAAGGAATTGGGGAGGAACAGCCATATAGTAAATTATTTCTCTTGTACCTTTTTTAGTAGTTTTTGTAACTTCTCCCAGCCGCTGAGAAAGCTTCCTGTAACTGTTTTCATCATCAAACTTACCATAGACATAAAACAGGTTTTTCCTGAATTTTTCCCAGCATTTTTTACGAATTGGGTCTTTTCCGAAATCCTCAATGGCCTCTTTTGCAATCTCTCGGTACTCTTCATCAGACCTTTCACTGGATGCGAAGCCAATAATTGAGAATTCATCAGGAAGGTTTTGATCGTAACAGAGATGGTAAAGCGTGGGCAGCAGCTTTCTTTTACTCAAATCACCGGTGCCTCCGAATATGACCATTGTGAAAGGTTCTATACCAAATTTTTCTGGTAAAATTTCACAGAATTGTACATAATTATTATCAGACATACTTTTCTTATCAGGTATCATGCATAATACTCCTCGAGAATATTCTAATAGAAAGAATCTAACATTTTATAATCTCCCCTAACCCCTCTTTAAAAAAGAGGGGAATAGTTAATGAATTTCATAGTTAAGTCCCCCTTTTTTAAAGGGGGACTTAGGGGGATTATTACTGTTTACTCTTTTGTTTTTACTTCATGTCCACCAAATTCATTACGTAACGCTGCAATAACTTTGGCGCTGAAAGATTCCAACTGCCTTGATCGGAAGCGTTCTAACAAAGACAATGTAATAACAGGGGAAGGTACATCTTCTTCAATAGCTTCTGCAACTGTCCATCGGCCTTCACCTGAGTCTTCAACATAACCTCGGATTGAATTCAATTCTGGGTCTCTCTTAAAGGCACTTTCTGCAAGTTCCAGCAGCCATGATCTTATCACGCTGCCGTGATTCCATAAATGAGCTATTTTTTGAAGATCAAGGTTGAATTCCTTTTTAGCATTCAAAATCTCAAAACCTTCAGCATAACCTTGAAGCA
>CAYFYU010000260.1:0-1894 GCA_964347455.1 uncultured Spirochaetota bacterium
CAATAGGTTTTATCAGCAATGCCTCCGGCACTGCTGATAAAACACTCTCTATTATGTTGTTTTTGATTTTTTCTTAAAAACGCTCAATAACTTCCTTTAATGTGGATTCTAAAACTCACCTCAGAATGCAATATTACTGTTGTTAATTGTTTTTTTCTGAAAAAAAGGCTGATTTGTAGTATACTTATTTAAAGTAAAGACTGAGGCTTACTCCTTTACTTTTTCTTTTCCTAAAAAAAATTCTAATCACATTAATCTATACCTGTTTTTTATAGGGTAAACCCCATCTTTAAGAAGGGGACGTAAAGTGCATTATATTAGCAGTAAAATAGCCGAGCAGCCAAAGAATAGACCTTTGGTATGTCCGGCTTTTTATTTATTAACCAAAATCGTCACGCAGTAGAAAGGAGGCGAAGTTTTCGCAATTTAAAATTATTAACGGCTAATTTTGGGGAGGAGTAATAACCATGAAAAAAATAATTCTTACCAGCATCTTTATCATGTTTGCCGTGCTGTTGCCTATGATGGGCTTTGGAGCGGATGGAAACATCAATATCTTCGTAGATAACAATCCTGTCTGTGGGGCTAGCATTCCGTGTGGCGAGTCCATTACTCTCGATGTCTACGCTGTCTTAGAAGGTGCAAGCAGTGCAGGTATCACGGGAGCTGAATACAGTGTCGCCATTGGGCCCGTTAACATATCCTCTGCGGGAACCACTGAAGATTTAGCAGTTGATGATCTACTAATCACAGAAGACTTCACGCCCATCACAAGCCTCGGTGGGATTGTCGTAGGTCCGGGAGCCTTCACGCCGGGGGACCCTTCAGATCGTGGAGTAAGTGTGGCTTTCACTAGTTGCCAGACCGGCGATGGGACAAAGGTCCTTTTGGAGACCATCGTTGTCACCAATGTCGGATGTTTGCCTGGAGGCACGCCAACGGAAGTACCAATTCGCATCATCCGACATGACAGTCCCTTAAACGTATTTTTTCAATGCCCACTATTTACGTTATGCGACTCGCCAGCTTTTACCAAGGTATGTCTCGGTGACGATCTTATAACTTGTCAAGTCCCCCTTCCCCCATTTCCCCTTACGGCCACATGCTCATCGAGCGGTGAATTCCTAATAAATCCTGCTCCTGGTTCGTTCTGTGTGATCTCTGATATCCAGCAAGTGGAAGTTGATATCAAGCCAGGCACTGATCCAAACAGCATTAACCTGAAGAGCAAAGGTGTCATTACAGTTGCAATTCTCACAACTGAGGACTTTGACGCTACCACTATAGATCCCTTGTCGGTTGAATTTGGACCGGATGGAGCTGAGGCAGCTCATGGCGACGGGCATAATATTGTGGATGCAGATGACGATGGAGATCTTGATCTTGTACTGCACTTTTTGACTCAAGAAACTGGTATCGAATGTGGAGACACAGAAGCCGGCTTGACAGGAGAGACATTTGACGGACAAGCAATCGAGGGATATGATTATATCAATATAGTAAAGTGTAATTAGAAAGCTCGCTTTATTGTATAGCAGGTAAAGAAAGACGAGAGCGATTTATAAATATCAAAGGCAGGGTTTAGCAATGGCTCTGCCTTTTTTTATGAATGTTTCATTTGTTAATCCTGAGAATTTCTGAATAGCTAAATTCACTCTTTGCAGGTGCACTCAATAATTCCGGTAATAAAAAATCTGACAATAACCAATTGTAGTCGTCATTTTGGGGAGAGAATTCCCCATTTTATTGATAACGTCAAATAATCTTGAATATTTACAGGCACTTAGCCGTTATTAATATTCCTCTATAGTCGTGATTTTAACTCTTCTGCCAGATCAAAAGATAACGTATAAGCTTCAATCCTCAGTGGAATTGAGGATTGAAGCATGAAGAA
>CAYFYU010000261.1:0-709 GCA_964347455.1 uncultured Spirochaetota bacterium
TGAAGCTCTTCCATGAATGCAATCTCAATCTCAAACTTCTTCTGTGATCCCCACACATTTGGATTTCTTAAGCTTGACATCTGAGCAAGGAAGGTATCGCTATAATGATTATCATAAATAGGATCCTTGTACTGTTCAGCCACCAGGGGCATCAAACCTGTTCGTTTGAAGTACTCCTTTGTGGTTACCTCATCGGTAACGATGAATTTCATGAGATCCCATGCAAGATCCTTATACTGCGATTGCTGGGACATGCACAGCATGTGAGAAGCAGGTTGTACGTCACCTGGCCAGGGTGCAACTTCCCACTCGTCCCGGGACATTCCTTCCCCATCGAGCACCCCAGCTATCCAGGGACCTTCAAAGAAGAATCCGATCTTATCCTGGGCAAACAGGGTCCGTAAATTGCGCACCTCTTCTCCAAAGGGAATCATCCCCGCATCAACAGCCTGCTTTACAAGCTGTACGGTTTTAACTGTACCGGAAGAGGTTACAGCTGGCATGCCTGAAGGGTCGAGGATGTCACCTCCGAACTGCCAGGCAAGAATATGAAAAGTATCGGCTGCATATTCATCAACAGAAAGCATCATACCAAACCCGAAAATATCCGGACCCAATCCACTGACTGCCTCAACTTGGCTCATGAAATCATCCATATTATTTGGCGTACCGCTCACGCCAGCTCTTCTCACCAGTTCCTTGTTGTAGA
>CAYFYU010000261.1:719-1883 GCA_964347455.1 uncultured Spirochaetota bacterium
TACGAGTGCTGCCATTTTCCCATCGATCTCACCACCTTTATAGGCATGAACCAGTGTGGAAATGAACGCATCATCCATAAACTGGTACAGATCCACAACGCCGTTTGGCATCTTTCCGAATTTTCCGAGCCACAGGGATTCGATAGTGAAAATATCAGGTGCATTCTTGCCCTGGATCTGGAGGGTGATCTTATCCGGTGTGTCCTCCCAGCCAAGTGGGATTATCTCAACGCTGACACCAGGGTGCATATCCTCCCACTCGGCAATTCGCTCGGGAAGCCATACCTCGCCTCCCGATGCCTCAGCAACCATCCAGCTCGTAAACTGGATCGTTATCTCCTCTTCCACCTCCTTTGGTTTTTTACCACCTGAAAAGAAAAAGGTGAAGCTCAGCAATACCGCCGTTACAACAATAACGAGTTTCAAGAGATTTTTCCTTCGCATTTAAAAGCCTCCCTTAATATCAATTAAGTCATTTCTAACGGGTTACCAGCCCTAAAAATAGTTTTTCACCTTTCATATATAGAAATATTTACAAATAAAAAATTGTATAAAATGTTGCATCTATTCTGACCAGTGAATCTCCATAGCATATCTTACGGAAATTTTTCTCAAATCAGAATAAATCCCTCGTATATCATCATCGCTCCAGTTCTGGTCGAGAAATACAACAGGCATGCCGATCACGTCTGGAGAGAGATCATTGGCAATCTGCTCGAAACCCTCACAGATCTCATGGGCAGTTTCACCGTTATCGACATCGAATTCAACTATGCCTTTCCCGCAGAACTCTCTTTTGAATAAGGAGAGATCATCCTTCGAGTATTTATACGAACAGTTCAAACCAAATCGCTTGGGATTATGCGTAGGGTAGAGATGAGCCGAAGGATTCGGTCCGCAGTTGTGCAGGCGCCCGCCGTTGAATCCCCGCATTATCCGATTGTTATAAGGAATGCTGAACTCCTCGAATAAATCAGGTCCGAAAGAGGCGCAGACATCATCGGAAACGAATCCTTTATACTCCTCTGGAGCCCAGATAGGATCAAAATCCGTGCATGTCAGTCGACCAAGCCCTCCCGCAACCTTTATAATCTCTTCATTGCATTTGATCTGTACTTCAGTTGCCAGATCAAGAAAATAATGCATTTCCTTCGGTGAGTCGAT
>CAYFYU010000262.1:0-1875 GCA_964347455.1 uncultured Spirochaetota bacterium
TCTTCTCATTATTCTGATTTTTGTCAAGGACTACTATTGGCGGGATTTTTTTAGATTGTCAGGCTGTCTTACCAGATACATAGCTGGTGCGGGATGTATCAAGACATTCTACTGGCGGTAGTAGATTCGGTACATATAGCGTACATGGTCACCTGGTTCTATATCCGTAGGAAAACCTTCACCATACCAATCCTCTATTTCAGAATCAAATAATTCCATGGTCATATTTGAATCACTGTATTTTTGAAGTTCATAGATCTTACCTTTCTCATAAAATGTTTCAAAATCATTCCTGGCTTTTATCCAAATAGTCCCATCTGAGTCAACCATTGTATCAAGTATTGTTAGCTGACCCGTCGAGAATACATCGGTACTTGCACTTGGAAATCCTTTGTATGTTCCATCTAGTTGTATAATGAACTTATAAGTTCTCTGCATCTCACTGTACTCTTCATTCATCCATGTACCTGCAAGAATCTTATACGCCTCTTCTGTTGATAGTTTCTTTTTAGAACCTCCTGCAATTACAACCATTACCATTGTTAATAAAAGGATTATGATATGTAACGTTCTTGCTTTTATTTTCTAGCCCCCGACATTTAATTTTACGACCAAGAAAGCGAAACAAAAGGTTCGGGTATTAGTTACCAGCTCTTTCCAATATATTTCGATGTTCTTCTGGAGTTATATTGCCACCTGTTATAAGCACACCGCACGAACGGCCTAAATTCTCCACTTTGCCTGCAAGCAAAGCAGCCAATCCTACTGCGGCTGCGCCCTCGACTACTTCTCCGTGTACGTTGTAACAATATGCTACGGCATGGGCTATCTCGTCATCACTGACCAGCAGGAAATTATCGAACAATCGACGCGTAAGCGAAAGAGTAATGGATTGCGGGTCTACCCTACCACTCAGACCCTCAGCTAGGTTGGGGAGTACTTCTACAGTGTCGATATCACGTCCATGCCAATTTGCATATAGAAAAGCTGAGCCTTCTGTTTGTACGCCGATAAGAGAAGACGTCGGCCGCAGGGTTTTGAGTGCTAAACCAATTCCGCTTCCCAGACCTCCCCCTCCGACAGGCAACAGCACCGTATCCAAATCCGGTATCTGCTCCAGCCACTCCAGAATGATAGTGCCCTGCCCAGCGATGACGTCAGGATGATTATAGGGTGAAATGAAAACCGCACCCATTTCTTCCGCAAACTTGATGGCTGTTTCTTCGGCCCGGCTATACGCCCCTTCAACAACCTGCACCTCTGCACCAAGTTCGCACATGACAGCAATCTTTTTCTTAGAAGCGTAATCCGGCACATAGACTACAGCCGGTATAGTTGCCAGTTTGGCTGCGTAGGTTACTCCTAAACCATGATTTCCAGACGAACTCGCCACCACCCCAGCCTCCCGTTGTTCTTCTGGCAAACTCATAACCGTGTTCAATGCTCCCCGTACCTTAAATGCACCCGTAATCTGGCGACTCTCCCACTTCAAATACACCTCTGTCCCTAGCTGCTCGCTCAATTTGTGGTCAGGCGTTACCTCGGTACGTTTCACCCTGCCATCAAGTCGTTCCATAGCGCTTTGCACGTCTGAAAAATCCACCATATTCTCTCTCCTTATCAAGAGTGACGAATTCCTATCCCCAATTATGTATAAACGTGCTTTAAGTACCTTTAAGTAACCTTGTAGACGACTGATGTGGCATTTTCAGGCGAGGTCGGTGCGGAAAGAAAAGAAGAAAAAGAACAGCATGATGCTAATTCATAAATAACTACCTACAAGGTCTTCAAGAAGTGAATGATAACAAAGAACGAATCAATGAGGGCAAACAATTCTATTGCTGTTACTTATTATTTTCTTAGCATGCTGATTTT
>CAYFYU010000263.1:0-1495 GCA_964347455.1 uncultured Spirochaetota bacterium
CTCCTCTATTTCTCCACAATACCCAGAATATCATCCTCTCGCATAATGATGTGTTCCACACCATCAATCTGGATCTCCGTGCCCGCATACTTGCCAAACAGCACACGATCATTCTTCTTGACCCCCATACGAATCCTCTTTCCGTTCTCATCCAGCCTGCCAGGTCCTGCGGCAACCACTTTGCCTTGCTGGGGTTTTTCCTTTGCCGTATCTGGAATAATAATCCCCCCTAAGGTCTTCTCATCCTCCTCAATCCTGAGAACCAGTACCCTGTCGCTCAATGGCTTTATCTTCATACCTCAAATCCTCCTTTATGAAATTATCTTATGAAAAAACTTCCCCTTTTCCTGCCTCGATCTTGTTATGTATTGTGGAGAACGTAGGGAATAGGTCAGAGTTAAGTTATTGATATTATTCTTAGATGTAAAAAATTTAAGAAAAATATAAACACCATTCCTAAGTTTTCAAGACCATTTCCATTCTTCGGTTAAAAGGCTCTCCTATATGGGTAAAGATTATCTCTTTTCCATCTGGGTTAGAAACTTCTTCAGTTGTTTTTTGTAATAACCTCTGTTCTCTGTAGCGAGGAAAATGGCCTCTTTAATGGTCTTTATGGCTTCATGGATTAACCCATTTGCGTAATAGGCCTCGGCGAGGGTATCAAGGAATACGGGAGACCTTTTCAGATCCACAGCCTTTTTGGCCAGCATAAGAGCACGCTCTTTATCCCTTAAGCCTTCCTCAGGAACAGTGACCAAGATCCAGGCCAGATTGTTTAAGGCCCCAGCCCGTGAATGGTCGAGAACGATCACCCTCTCATAGGTCTCGATGGCTTCGCCGAATTTCCCCATTTCATGATAGACCATGGCTAGATTCTCATGAAGCATTATGTTATCCGGTTCTTTAATAAGCTGCTGTTTGAGCATCTTCCTTGTTAAGTTATAGCCAATGTTTTGCTTCACCGGGCTGAAATTTAAAAGATACCCAAGGCCGATAACACAAACTAAATAGACCACAAAAGAAATAGCCACAAACCGGTTCTGTCTTCTCACAAGTCCAGGCTCACTCAAAGTCTGCCATAGGTAATCCACCCGTTGCTTTATGCTGTAATGGTGCCAGCTTGGGAGTTCCCTGCTCTTGCCACTGAGCACTGCAATCTTTTCCAGCGAGCTGATGGTAGGCCTGGGGCTGCCCATAGTGACGGACGAATGGAGGTCGGCCTGACGTTCAAAGTTACGCATAAAAAACCCCATCACATATCGAAAATATACGAATATGGTGATCAGGATGGGAAGGGAAACGATTAATTGGAAGAGGTTTGTGACCCCAGCTTCAGCTCTCTGAAGAAGTTCTACAAAAAAAGGCTGAGCTGCAAAAAAATAAAAGAAAAGATCGAACAATCCGAAGGATAAGACCATGAAACCAAGGAAAAAAAGGATGTAAAAAAGCAAATGACGGTATTTGGCATGTCCCATCTCATGGGCCAACACCGCCT
>CAYFYU010000263.1:1606-1846 GCA_964347455.1 uncultured Spirochaetota bacterium
CAGTTCCCTGACCTTTTCTGAGGGTTCAAAAGGCCCACATCCCCACCAATACTGAATAAGACGAGGCATAAAAATCATCAGAATAGTCAAAAAACTGGCAAAAAAGACGAGCTGGCCTACGGGCTTGTTTAGGAAACCTACTGGTCCTGACCAGGGGGTAAGAGATATCAGGTCATAGGCGAGGGAGAGCACGAGCCACGGGAAGAGGATGGGCATGTTGAGTTTGAAATTGGAGACGAT
>CAYFYU010000264.1:0-1821 GCA_964347455.1 uncultured Spirochaetota bacterium
CTTGCTATACGAAAGAACGCGCAAAAAGATGATTAGGTTTAGAAGGGATGCCAGTAACCTTTCACCTCATACGCGTGCATTTTCGTCAACAGCAGCCCGCTGACGATGTTGAAAAGCATTATGATGAATCGGAGCTAGCCGAACCTGTGCCGATATCCCGACTTTTCAGCTCATTGGCAAACCAAACCACACGTTGGGGAAAGGGAATCTCTATTCCCTCTTTTTCGAGGGCCTTCTTTATTTTCCAGAGAAGCTCCATCTTAACCCCAAACATCTCCGTGCTCGGGGCCCAAATTCGTACAATGATATTGACAGAGCTGTCCCCAAGGTTATCGACAAAAACCTGGGGACCTGGATTTTGGAGGGCTAGAGGATGTTCAGCAATGACATCTTTTATGATTTCAAGCGCCTTGTCAGCATCGTCGCTGTACCTAATTCCGACAACGTACTCAAACCTCCTGGCGACATTGGCAACGAAATTGGTTATACTGGCCGTGAAAACCTTCTGATTCGGAACCCTCACATAGAGGCCTTCATAGGTTCGGATCGTAGTCGAGATGATCCTGATGTCCTCGACAATTCCCGTGATCCCATCAATATTGACCGAGTTACCAATTTTTATGGGTCTCTCAATCATCAGGAAAATCCCGGATATCAGGTTACCTATAATGCTCTGGCTGGCAAAGCCGATTGCCAATCCCGCGATCCCCCCGGCAACGAGCAAACCGGAAAGCTTAACCCCGATGGTTGGGAGAATCGAAAGCACTGCAATAATGATTATCGTGTAGAACACGACTTTGACGATGATTTCTTGGTGTTCTCTGGATACCTTCTCCTTAAGAAATCTTCGAAGGTAGATTGATATCGCTTTGGCGATAAACAGTGCAACAAGAAGAATTGTGACTGCCACTATAACGTCAAGAAGCCTGACATTGCCGTAAATAACGGTATTGAGAATCATATGCCTAACTCCATCACTGATTTGGTTGTGGTTATCGAGAGTTTTCTCGTCGAAAAGAGCTCCACTGACTTCTTCATGTCCGCTTCAAGGGGAGAATCATCAAAATCATTCTCCGCGATTTGAGGGCTCTTTACCTTCATATTCGCTCTCATCGAAACCAGGTTGTCGCTATAGTAGATTTTCATTCCATAAGCGTTAAATATGGCTTTTGTAACCTCGATCCAGCCCGTGGTCGTGTTCGTGATGTTGAGCTCCATAACTCCCTCATGAAGAGTATCTACGGAGGGTATTGCCGAGTAAACAGCGCTCTTGAAATATTTACAGATAAACCCGCTGCGAGGGTCTCCGTAGAGGGTAAATTTCTGTCTTATCAGGGTAAAGGTATCGAGAATTTCACATTTTTCATCTTTTGCAATGAAGACACCGATCTCGACGGGAAAGGTAACAAATATTTTCCGTGCCGCTTTAGGCTCAACTAAGACCCGGCTTGCGAGCTCTATGAGAAGATATGGAGTGAGTTCTTTAGGCCTGTTTAGCGGTTCAACTGGGTTCACGAGCATTCTCCCAGTGTCTCCGAGAAGAACCTTCTCCACTTTTTCCCCGACACACTCCCTGCTGTAGACCAGATTTTCCCCCTCTCTCTCAACGTACAGAGAAATCTCTTCGTTCGTAATCTTGAAAGGAATATCATAGTAGCCAAACATGGACCCTCCCATCCAATTCATTGAATCTCTATACTGATACCGGGAATTTCAAAAATCATACTATAGGGAACTCCTCCTCTTCAAGGCATCACAAAAATCCTTAAACAATGAGGTAGGAGCGAACACTAATCGATAACTCTCAACTCTGTTCCCATA
>CAYFYU010000265.1:0-1776 GCA_964347455.1 uncultured Spirochaetota bacterium
ACCCTGGTGGAAGGTGATGTCTTGGAGTTCATCGGAGTCAACGGCGTACTCAGAGTTGGGCTTAGTAAGCAACAGCTGCGGAAAGCACTCAAATTTTATCGCAAGTCGAGCCTTAGCGCCGAGGAGGGGCGCTTTAAAGATACCCAAACCGCGACAGCGGGAAAAATTAGGAGGATGATAGAAAGATGAGAGAAAAGACTATCTTGTTGTACATTGTCTCGATGTTATCTTTCACAATGGTAATTGCACCATTAGCTTCAGCAAATTCTAGTAACCTTCTGAAATGTGAATTTTACATTGATCTGAATTGGAATTTCGTCGGGTTCGGAGGCACGTCGCCTTATTCGTGGATTGGAACCGTTTCGGGAGACATCAGTGGCCCTCTTTATGTTGGCATGACCGGTTATAGGATGCCAGCCCCTGGAACAGAGCTTTTCACTGAAGATTGGGGTATACTGACGTCCTATGGATGGATTAATGGAACTAACAAAGGTAAATGGACTATGGCCAACTACAAGTGGGTAGCAAATGGCGAAGTAACCTATGCATGCAGTGAATATGCACATTTGGTTGGTTCAAGATTTCAGTATAGAGGTACGACAACTGAATTTCCAGTTGTTCCACCTACCCCTGTAAATGGCACAGGTATATTGCATATAACTCATGACAAATAACATCGCAATTAACTGCGCACGTTCATTAGAATATGTGAAGTTGAAACGATAATATATAGAGCAACAACTATTGCTATCGGCTACTAGAACCATCAATATACCATTTTTTATACCTTAAAATGATGTTAAAACTAGTGGTTTCATGCTGAAAGTCGAGGATATATCCGAGGATAACCTGGACGATGTTTTCAAGATCTGCTCATGGAACAGGCCATTCGCGTCTATAGATGATCCCATACTTGAAAAGGGCAGGGAGTTCAAGAGGCGTTGGCTCCAAAAAATGCTTAAACGATATGGATCCTGCACAAAGATAGCATATTTTGATGATAAACCCGTGGCCCAGATCCTCTTCTACCCTGAGGAGGCGATGCCTTTCCTCCATAATCCAAGGAAGGATGTTGTAAACATGAAATGTGTATACAACTCTCACCCTGAAGCCAGGAGAAAGGGAGCTGGAGCTGCCCTATTGAAATCCTTGGTGGACGAAGGGCACTCAGGCTTTGAATGTCTGAGAGGCAGGCCTTGCAGTTTCCTTGTGACAGTACCGTTCCCCCATGAGGGGGAACTATCACCTGACGAGTTCTTCAGTAAATATGGCTTCAAATGGGGCGCTGGTGGGCGTGGCTTCAAATGGGGCCACCAAGAGATGTATCTAGAGATTGAGGGGGAATACAAACCGAGAGACATCCCCGAATATCATCCCCTTCCAGAAGACCGTGGAAAAATCATCCTTTTATACAACCCAAACTGCGAATGGGGATACTTCTTTGCCATATCAGCGGGAGAACTCCTTCAAGGTTCATACCCTGATGTCCCTATAGAGATATACAACAATTGGGAGAGACCTGGAGAGTATAAGAAGCGCCCGCACCTGCCGCTGATAGCCGGTAGCATAATAGTCAATGCACAGGTGGTCTATCCATATGATTTCTGGACCGATCAAGAAGTTTTCCGTCAAAAAGTGGAAGAGGCAATGAGACAATAAGACAAGAACATCATAAACACCAAACGAGCACAATCCATGGAAAATTACAACAAGCGGTCACGGTAGCAACGACTCGCAACCCGAAAATTACTTGGTGAACTGCCTGTACTTCTCCAA
>CAYFYU010000266.1:0-929 GCA_964347455.1 uncultured Spirochaetota bacterium
GTTTATGAAGGGCCTGATGGACAATACCGTCAAGGCAATTGGTCAAACCTCTGGCACCTCTGTTTAAAATCGAAAAAGGAGAGACAGATCACAAAAGAAAAGATGATAGTCCGTGGATATGATATCTCGCCTGATGGCAAACGAGTTGTTTATGTCTATCGAACCGAAAACAGCAGGAATACGGGGAATTTGAGTGAGATAGCGATGGTTACTCTAGAAGACGGAAAGATCACCAAGCTCACCAGCAACAACGCGCCTGAAGGAAATCCCCTGTGGGCACCTGATGGGAAGAGAATTGCCTACTCTGCTCCAGATGATAAGACCTGGAAGCTAGCCAGCTCAAAAATCTGGATCATGGACGTTAAGACCAAGACGTATCGATTAGCATCTGGAAAATTTGGAGGAGACATTCGCGGCTACAGATGGAGCCCTGATGGGAAGTCTATTATTTTTAATGGTAGTGTTCGAACAAAATCCAATATTTTTCGTCTGGATTTGAGCTCCAAAGTGGTTGAACAATTAACCAAGAAGCAAGGTATCTTAAGATTTTCTTCTCTCTCTGCAGATAGAAAAAAGGCAGCTTGCGTTTATTCCGATAATAAAACACCTCCTGATATTTGGGTAGTGGAACTCAGTCCTTTTGAAGAGAGAAAATTAACTTCTGCTAATCCTTGGATAAAAGACAGGATCCTGGCGTCTATGAAGGTCATTCAATGGAAAAGCAAGGATGGCCTTCCTGTGGAAGGTTTGCTCCATCTGCCTCCTGACT
This sequence comes from uncultured Spirochaetota bacterium, assembly GCA_964347455.1. Taxonomy (GTDB): domain Bacteria; phylum Spirochaetota; class B62-G9; order B62-G9; family DRHN01; genus JAGLSF01. The sequence goes on from CAYFYU010000266.1 coordinate 770, forward strand.
ACAAATCAGGCAAGAAATTGCCGCTTATTCTGAACATCCATGGAGGACCAGCCGGAGTTTATACCAACAGGTTTAACTCGAGTTATCATATCTGGGCTGGTTTGGGCTATGTGTCTCTTTCTCCTAAAGGAAGAAAAGAATTATTAGAAGAAATTCTTCC
>CAYFYU010000266.1:939-1766 GCA_964347455.1 uncultured Spirochaetota bacterium
GGAAGCTCAGCCTATGGTGATGAATTCCTCCGAGGCAATATGAACGATATAGGTGGCGGCGATTATTGGGATCTGATGACTGGAGTGGACGAAGTTATAAAGCGAGGCATAGCTGATTCTGATAAGATGGGCGTTCGCGGCTGGAGCTACGGCGGAATTCTTGGCGGATGGGTTCTTAACAAAACAGACCGGTTTAAAGCTGCTTCGTTGGGGGCGATGGTCTCAGATTGGATCTCAGAATACGGTATGGGATTTAGCTTTGATGTAAGGCTCTGGTATATCGGAGGAACACCCTGGGATAATCCTCAAAGATACCGGGAAATGTCCTCATTGACTCACATCGAAAATGTTAAAACTCCGGTTATCCTTTTCCACGGCGAAAGAGATATAACCTGCACAGTCGGTCAGAGCCTGAACTATTTTACCTACCTCCATGAGATGGGAAAGACAGCACGCTTCCTCAGGTTTCCCCGGGAGCCTCATGGATTCAGAGAGCCCCACCACCAACGGATAAGGATGGTCGAGGAGATAGCTTGGATGCAAAAGTATATCCCGGGAATAGACTGGACGTCCGAACGCCCCCAAGAGAAAAAAGAAGACGAAAAAGAAAAAAAAGAAGAAGCAAAAGAAAATTGGTAAGGGCTTGATTTATGAAGCCCATAGGTCAGTTTTGTAGGGGTTTGATTCATCAAACCCACCTTTTTAAGCAATTTATAAATAGTTGAGCTGATTGAATTAAACTCCTGGACTAAATGGAAATGATTTTTATCGCGTAAGGGCTTGATTTATGAAGCCCATAGGTCAGTTTTGTAGGGGTTTGATTCATC
>CAYFYU010000267.1:0-1711 GCA_964347455.1 uncultured Spirochaetota bacterium
TGATCTGTACTTCAGTTGCCAGATCGAGAAAATAGTGCATTTCCTTCGGTGAGTCGATGAATGCTGTATAGAGAAGGTTCGTTTCAAAAAGGTCTTTCGCCGTATTGATCGGGCCTCCGAGATCGATGCCCGTTAAATAAACGTCGGTTGGCAGATTTCTATTTGCATTATCAAGCCATTTGAGATTATGTGGCATGAGCCCATCGGTCCTTGCATCGGGGATACGGAGCTTGTATACATCGTCCATACACTCAACCAGGTAGCCTTCTGCTCCTGGGGCCTGATTCGGGTCTTCGCTCCAGTGAACCTCCATTCCGAACATCGTTGCAATGGTCATATAGCCCGGCCATACACGGACAAAGGGAATATAGTCATCGGGAAGGTTTTTCACGCTGCGGTTGAGGCAGTGCACCATTACCTCAAACTGCTTGAGCCCGTCTTGACACTGCTCCCGTTGAGTATACTGGCCGAAGTCCTCTATCCAGACACCGATCGGGATGTGGTCTATAGGCTCGTACTCCCACATTCTCCTTATTGTTTCTTTTCTCCTCTCGATTTCGGTATGATCAATGTCAGTTATCGATTCCATTTTCATTCCTGTAAAGAGACCTAGAGCAATGACCCCTACCGTTTCTCCCTTATGTATGGGATAGCGCTTCTTCCAGGTTCACTAGAACAATACGGCAGCTACCTTTTCGATAGCTGTGGCAATCTGTTCACACTCCTCCTCTGTCATCTGGGGAGGTATATCAAGATGTATCGTTCGTGAGAGCCATCCGAGCGTGTTCGGACACATATCCTCCGTATACCTGATTTCCGACCCACCGGGGGTCAGTGGACAGTTAAAGGGGCATCCCTTTTTGCTGGGCATCATTTTTTCCATGAGCATTCTCCAGTGAGCGTAGATATGCCAGTCTGGAACGCTCTTGTCGTAGATGGTTCCGGCTTCCACCCCCTCATGTTTCAGCGCTTCGCCAAATTCTTTCGCCGTATCGGCATCCGGCAGGTACATGACGAGGCACACCCCAACATCACCCTTTTCATCGTTCACTTCGCGGAAATCAAGGCCTTTAATCCCCTTAATCCGGTCCTTGATCCTCTTCCTGTTACGCTGCATCCGCTCGATGATATCATCCATTTTCCTGAACTGCGCGAGGGCGACAGCACCGGTCAACTCACTCATTCGGAAATTGACTCCAAAAAATATCTCACCCTCAAACTCAGGCGGCGCAAACCGGTCCTTTCTCCAGCAGGCTGCAACATCGTGATATGCCTGTGCTCTTGTATAATAAAGATCTTCATCGGTAACAACAATACCCCCCTCACCCGAAGTGATAACCTTGTGGTACTGAAGGGAAAAACAGCCAACATCTCCGAAGGAGCCCAGCTTTTTGCCCTTGAAACTGCCGCCATTAGCCTGTGCAACATCTTCGATTACCTTTAAATTATGTTTCTTCGCAATCTCCATGATTCTGTCCATTTTGGCAGGCATGCCACGCATGTGTACAGGAATAACCGCCGTTGTTCGCCTTGTGATCTTCTTTTCCAGATCCGCAGGATCCATGGTAAGCGATTTATCAACCTCAGCGATAACCGGAACCGCTTTTACCGCAACAACAGAAGCAACTGATGCGAAAAAGGTGTAAGAGGGAACAATTATCTCGTCTCCGGGCTCAATACCGACTGCGATCAAACCACATATCAGCGCCGA
>CAYFYU010000268.1:0-974 GCA_964347455.1 uncultured Spirochaetota bacterium
CTCCAGCCATCTGAACGAGATCTTTAATGCCTTGAAGTCCAATACCTTTATCAATGACCATGGTTATCCCTTCGTCTCTAGGTTTTGTGGTTCTTCCCTCTAACGGTGCTTGGATGATACCCTCCCACGCTTTACCCATTTTATTCTCCTTTCCTTAGCTATTCAAAAAGGTTTCCCCAACATTCGTAGGGATTCGAAAGCACAGAAGCTGCTTTCATGATCGTATTGTGTTGAGCAAGCTTATTCACTGTATTCAATCGAGCTTGGGCTATTACTGTCTCAGATATTTTTTGAGATATATTATCAAAAATGAGCTTGGCTGTTTTTCTTTCCTCCATAGGAGTGAGGTGAAATCCAGGTCGTCCCTCTTCAATCCTGGGAAAGATTATCACTATCTCTGGATTGACGAGAGTCTCTTGTTTTCCCTTATGAGCTGATAAATCGAGGGCTATCTTCTCCTGCCACTCATCTTTTGTCTCAGATATAGGGATGTCGGGCATGAACCGGGGAAAGTGGTGCCTTAGAGTGCCTATTCTCACGTTGTCAGCCAGAGCCCCCAGAAACCATACTATGGCTTCTTTTTTTTTCTTGAAATGTACGAGTTCCGCCGAACACAGCTTCACGCCTTTATCCAAACCACTGAGTCAATAGATTGTCTTGCCGCTTCCGGGACTTCCAATAATAAGATACAGACGGTTTTTATCCTCCTTGAGAAGAGCGGTGCCATGGATGCTGTAAATCTGGTGTTTTGTTTCTAATAAAAAAAGTAGGTACCTAAAGAGCAATCCCTGATTTCCCCAGAGGGAAAACCTCATATCAGAAGCTTCTTTGGCTATTCTAATGAATGGACCTCTTAGTCTGAGGTTTTCTGCCGAGAATTCGATAGAGGCTTTTCGGGTTTGTTCATCTATTATGGTAATATAACCATCAAGGTCAGAAGAATAGGGGATTTCCTGCACATCGTTAAAATCGGT
>CAYFYU010000268.1:984-1664 GCA_964347455.1 uncultured Spirochaetota bacterium
CTCGATACCCACTTTTGCCTTGAGGATTCTAAAAGCTTGTTGATGCATAACTTAACTCATGTTTGTATCATACAAAATAAAAACTGTCTCGACAACGGTGAAGCCGCAGAGATGATTAAAATCTTTTATAATCTAAGAAATTAAGGTCTTAAGATTTATGTTACTTGATCGCTGTATGGATAGCCGAGGCGCCCCATAAAAGAGGTCGAAAATACACACGTCTAAAGCCAGCCTGGCTCAGTATGAGAGAGAGCTCCTCAGGTGTATAAAAACGGGGGATGGTAGAGGAAAGATAGCTGTAGCCTGCTTTGGAGCCTGTGAAGAAGAAACCCACCGGTCTTACCACTCGCCTGACATAGGAATGAAGGAGATGACGGAAGATCTTTAATGAGGGTTGGCTCGTTTCCAGGTTTACAAAGCGACCTCCAGGCCTGAGAACGCGCCAAAATTCCCTCAGATTCTCCATGAGTGTTTCCCTTCGAGGATTTATGTTTCTGGTGGCAAAGGAAATTGTCACTAAGTCAAAGGTCTGATCAGGAAATGGCAGTGATTTTGCTTCAGCGAGCGCAAAAAGGATCTGGTGAGCATTTGATTTTTCCAATGCTTTGGCCATCATGGGAAAACAAAAATCAATAGAGACTATTCTGATATGTTTTCCTGCCAGGCGAGAAAGATTTTTG
>CAYFYU010000269.1:0-1636 GCA_964347455.1 uncultured Spirochaetota bacterium
ATAGACTCTGCGAGTTTAAGGCCTCTCCAGTCGACAGATGTATGCTTTACGTATTTCGCTGCGCAATATACTACGCTTCGAATACCGAGCATGACCCTGAGCTGTTAAAATGGGAGAACTGGAAGGATAAGGAATAACTAACTGCTCACGTGGAATTGAAGAAGCAACGGGAACTTCTTATATGAAAAAAACAGTCTGTCTTTCCCGTTTTATACAGACTGGAAAGAAATAGTCTGTGTTTCGGAATTTTATACAGACTGGATAATCATTGTTGGAATATCATGAGTACAATAATCCTTATTACACAGATAGTAACTCTTTTAGCCATTGGTTATATCGTAAAGTCATATCTCCCGAGCTACTTCGCTGAAAAGGGAAAGAACCTTGCAACAAAGGAGGACATAGAGGAGATTACTCGTAAGGTTGAAAATGTAAAAGCAGATGTAATGCACATAACTAGAGTAGATGAAACCAAATATCGTCTTAAGTATGATGCATATTTAGAAGCACTTTCTCTTGTTGATGCGCATTTTAGCCATATATTAAGCACTCCCGATGGCACGAAGCCCGTGAAACAGTACTCAACAACAGAAGATGCTCGCTCATGTCACAACAAACTGATACTCTCCTGTGACAACAATGAAATACTTAAGGTATTCAATGAAATCATGTTTCCCCCAAAGAATAAGGCCGAGCCGCAGAAGGCTCCTACCGACTTGCTCAATGATTTCCGTAATCTAATTCGCCGGGAACTTGGCTTTGGACAGAATCTTGAACTAGACAGAGAGATAGCATGGTTTGGCCGAATAGGCTTTGAACCGGACAGTAAAGCAGCGTCTAACAAGCCACTGAAATCGGACGCAGGCTAGCACCCGCGCCGCTTAGCCCGCCGACCCGGTGAATTCTGAGCAACTTGTGCCTTAGGTAGCGTGTTGTATATTATTATGTAGTGAGGAGAGAAATGATGCCAAGTGCAGAAGAATGGTTAGGCAATGAGGACAGACGATGTTGGGATGATCGATTACAAAGATTAAAATGGGTTCTGGAGGAATACCCTAATATTGATATAACATTGTTTCAAGGTGGAATAAAATCGTATTATTTATTCGAAGAAGCAAGGTACTGTTTTGTCTACGGCCAATATATTGCATCAACAATCTTAAGCCTGTCATATATCGAAAATACTTTAGGTAGTTTCTTTTATGCCACTGGAAGAAATGATTTAAAAAGAGCCCGAATAGCTGATTTATTTAAAGAAGCTCAAAAAGAAGGATTAATATCTGAGCGTGAATTTATTGTATTTGACAAAGTAAGAAAAATAAGAAATCCAATAACTCATTTTCGCAAACCTCTCGACAGAGAAACTTTTGAATATAAGGCTTTAGAAAGTGATAGACATCCCTATGAAGTTTTGGAAGAAGATGCGAAAGTTGCTTTGAAGGCTAATTTTAGAATGATGGAAAAATTTTCCATTCGCGAACATGAGAATTAAAGCGTGTAGGATGCGCAACTTGTTTGCCGACGCAGAATCATTCAATTAAGGAAATCTGTCTTTGGCGTTTTATACAGGCTGTATAATCATTGTTATGTTCTGCAAATTTATGAGATAAGATAGATAGCGGTGGTGTTGGCAAGT
>CAYFYU010000270.1:0-1615 GCA_964347455.1 uncultured Spirochaetota bacterium
AAAATATTCTCTAAGTTTTACCATAATTTAATTGAACCCTAGAGAAAAGTAAATTTTATGAAAATGAGAAAGGTTATACTGGTTAGTCCCCCATCTTCTTCCCAGCTTAATTCAACAATTGCTCTTGCATGCGCTTTTCTTGAGAAGGGAGTGGATACATTCATAGCGTGCTCTCAGCATTTCAGGGATGAGATAGTTCTTAAAAGAATTAGATTTGTACCCCTCGTTGCGAGCCTGAATATCAATACAGGCATAGCTCAGCGTACGAGGCAAGAAAAAGAGGAGGCGGAAAAAATAAATGATTTTTTAGAGGCCACAAGGGCAGGAGCCATAGAAACCCTTATGATTCAGACAAGAGATCGGAAACACGACATGCTCTTTGATCCAAGCAGGCTAAGATCGGAGGTTCTAAAATTAGATAAACAGCTAAGGCCAGACCTATGGGTGGCAAATCAGCTTTCCTACAGCCTTACCCTTGCCCTCTATACTTTGAAACTCCCATTTGTAACATTGTGCCTTCCACACCCATTAACTATTCCATTTGGTGAAAAAATATACGGTGTGCCAGCACGGTGGCCGAAAGCCTTTAAAGTAAATAACGATAAACTTTCAATTCTTAAAGAGGCTGCACAAAAGGTGGAAAAAGAGTTTACCTATGAGTTCAATAGCAAAATAGAGCAATATAATAATAGGCTCGAGCCAGTAAGCCGGGCTTTCAGCCTCACCTCTCCCAATCTTATCTTGTACAATTACCCGAATTTGTGGGATATAAAAGAGAAAAGCGCTTCACCAAAGAAGATCTATATGGGTTATTGTTTCGAGATGCAGGAGCTCCCACTATTATACAAGAATGTTATAGAACAATCAAAGTCGCGATTTCCAAAAATACTAATTGTCATGGGAACTTTTTTATCATGCCGTCATGATGTAATCGAACAATGTATCAACACCCTAAAAGAGGAATATCCAGATAGTCTCATTGTCGCTGCTGCGGGTGCTTCAACAAGCAAGCTGAGACGGTTCCAGTCTGATAATGTTTTTGTGAAGGATTATGTTCCTCAAAAAGGACTACTCCCTCACATGGATCTTGTGATACATCATGGAGGAAATAACTCATTCACCGAATCACTCTATTTCGGAAAACCCATGGTCATTATGCCATTTTCTAGTGATCAGTTTGATATTGCATGCGATGCCGAAGACATGGGTGTTGCTCAGGTTCTCAATCCAAACTCTTTAAAAACCGAGTCCTTAAAGAAAGCAGTACGAAACGCTCTCACAAGAGAGAGTGAAACTGCACTACTTCATTGGAAAAAAAAGCTCGCATCTCTTGGTCCGAGGTTTGCAGTCAGAAGATTGCTATCCGCACTGAACAAATAAATCAGGTGATCCAGGAAAAACTCTACTCGATGCTACTATTCTGCTTAACTCGAATACTTACGGATACTGCGGTAAAAAAATAACATCTTAATACGTTGATTGATATTTGATAAAGTGTTATCGTATCGATAAACCGCTCAAAAATGTTATTATTGTTAAGGAGAGAGAAATGAAGAGGGATGACCTGCCCCCCAAAAACTGGTCCAGATGTTATGTTAGGATTAGGGAAGAAAAT
>CAYFYU010000271.1:0-1146 GCA_964347455.1 uncultured Spirochaetota bacterium
CACATCGCAGCCAGCATCCTTCAAGAGCTTAAGTGCCGGTTCGTAGCTGATTTTTACCCCAACCGTTTCGAGCAGGTTCAGACTCTGATGATGCCACTCAAGTATATCCGCCAGAGTTAGATACTCCAGATTTCTCCCCATGCCAAAATAGCTTGCCATAATGAGATTTACGAAAACCTTATCATAATTTTTTATATCTTACGCGTCGTAAAAGGTTGAAAAGTGATATGGTTGCCAATTTTAGTTGTTTTACAACACTATGTCAAGGGATATTAAAATCTTTTCATACAATAAAATATTAATTTGATAAATTATTGACATACTATGAGAAAATTGTTAACGTTGTCAAAGATATGGATAAGAGAGTTACAATTAAATACATTGCAGAACAGGCGGGCGTTTCGGTTTCCACCGTATCGAGGGCACTGAGAAATGATCCGGCGGCAAACAGGAAAACTAAAAACAGAATCCTTGATATAGCTCGTCAGTTGAATTACTACCCGAATCTACTTGCAAAAGGTCTGAGACAGAATAAAACTCATACAGTGGGAATAATATTCAACGATCTCAACAATCCATTCTATACGGAGATTTTACGTGAAATTGGAGAAATCCTGAACGAAAAAAATTATTCATCTTTTATTTGCTATTCACACTATGATGCCGAGAGAGAACGTAAAAATATTATCTCCCTCCTGTCAAAGAGAGTTGATGGCATATTGATATCACCCATCGATGAAAAAAGTGAAAATCTAAACCTTCTAACTCAGAACGACATCGAAACGATAATCATAGACAGCTTTCCCTATTTCAAGGGTAAAAACTACGTTTATTCAGATCACAAAAAAGGTGTGGAACTGGCGACTGAATATTTGATAAAAAATGGGCACAAAAATATTTTACTGATTACCGCTCCAGCACAGGAAAAGGTAAAGGCAACACATTTTATCAACGGTTATACCAATACCCTGAAGAGATACAATATAGAGATACACGATGAGCTCATCATACAGTCTGAAGAATTATCGATTGAGAGCGGGTATGAAACGTTTAAAAATTTACTTACCGAAAATGTTGAAAGAAAAAGCCTTGATTTTACCGGAATCATTACTATATCGTTCAGATATATCCTCCTGGCAGTCGTGA
>CAYFYU010000271.1:1156-1573 GCA_964347455.1 uncultured Spirochaetota bacterium
CTCTCCCCCCCACTGACAACCATCCATCAACCACGAAAAAGAATTGGCAGGGAAAGTATAACGCTTTTGCTCCAGAACATCGAAAACGAAGAAAAAGAAATTAAAGAGATAGATTTTGAACCCCATATCGTAATCAGGGGATCCGTTCGCAACATCAACTGAATGAAAGAGCAACCGAGCAATGACGGTTGTACAAAGCAAAATTGAGATTAACACATCAAAAGATAAAGTGTGGGCTATCATCGCCGATCTTGGCGGAATCGTCAGATACCATCCTTTTATCACCAAATCCTACTATACGTCCGTACAGACTGAGGATGTGGGTGCAAGTCGATATTGCTACATCCTGCCTCACCTGGAAGTCAATGAAAAAGCTCTGTCCTGGGATCCAGGGGAGTCTTATACAGTTAAAGTCGA
>CAYFYU010000272.1:0-367 GCA_964347455.1 uncultured Spirochaetota bacterium
CTGGGGGCAGATACTCAACTCTCAAACCTCAGGAACGTAATCATTAGTTCGTAAATATTCTGAAAAGAGAATTCAAAAAAGAAGGTAATCAGGCAGGATGATTCACCCTATCGGAGCTTCTGTATTAATCCAAAACACGAGCGTAAAAAGAAACATAACCTTCTCAACTCAAGAATGAGGAGAAGCGGGACGGGCCTTGTGGACACCTAGGGAGAGGTGATTGAAACCCTTAAAGCGTGGTATTTACGCACTTCAAAGAATAGTAATTGTGCGAATCAGACATCATTATTCTGCTATTCATGTGAGGCGTCCAGAAGGCCCGTAATAATGGGATCAACAGTTCATCAGTTGTCTTATTCATGGTTCT
>CAYFYU010000272.1:377-1013 GCA_964347455.1 uncultured Spirochaetota bacterium
TAATTATTGGGGAGACTTCATTAGACCATATGCGGAGCTGATCTTGTATGCAGTTTTCATTTTTACAAGAATTTTCTCGTTAACCTTTTCCATCATGTATCACCACCAATTTTCTTTATCGGGGGGTCCTGACAAGGGCCTGGGCAGTGCATTGCCTGTAGGTGGCCTTTACCAGGGATTTATCGGTTCGTTCATCATTGTGCATTTTTTTATTCACCAACAGATGAGGTGTATTTCTCATCTAATAAGAATATAGTATCATACTATAATATAAATGTATCGGTTTTAGGGATTATTGTTTGTAAGGGCTGAGAACATCAACCTATTCAAGTATCAAACACTCGCATGGAGCAGGGTTATTAGAAAAAGAGGTTTAGCGACTTCTAGGAGAATGAAAAGACACCATCGTCATTTGGTAGCAGTTTGTTTTTGCACAAACTCAACCGCGTTGGACCCACAGACAATTGCACAGAGCCCACAGCCATCGCACTTCTCAGAAATAACAACAGGGTATTCACCCTGCACACGGATGGCTTGATAACCTCCGTCAGCACAGGCGGTAATGCATTCCATCCTTTTTTCACATTTTTCTGGGTTGATCCACGCGACGACTGGCGTAAGTTTAGGAAGAGCCGT
>CAYFYU010000272.1:1078-1546 GCA_964347455.1 uncultured Spirochaetota bacterium
ACTTTTGTAGCTTTTCCGTTCAAGAAACCCAGTGAGGTCTTTGATGAGTGTCCGGATGAGCTTGAAACCATACCACATAGCGGCCGTGCAAATTTGAAGCGTACGAGCACCTATCATTAAGTATTCGGTGGCATGGTGCCAGTTTTCAATACCACCTATCCCTGAAATTGGGATCTTCGGAAGCGCTTGGGCAATTTGGGATACAAAGCGGAGTCCGATCGGTCGTACAGCGGGCCCACATAAACCGCCATAGGTGCTTTGGTGTTGGGTGAGGTCTTCATTATAAGCAATCGGAAGAGGAGTCGCGGTTTCCACGTCGATACCGATGAGGGATTCCACGGTATTTATCGCAGAGAGGGCATCCGCCCCACCTTTCACGGCTGCCTTGGCAATGGGCACAATATCGGTTACGTTCGGTGTTAATTTTACAAAAACAGGTAAATCTGTCCCTTTCTTAGCTGCCCGGGT
>CAYFYU010000273.1:0-935 GCA_964347455.1 uncultured Spirochaetota bacterium
ACGATTTTGCTATACTCTAAAAAATAGCAGGTTTCAATCGGCAATCTTTTTTTTATCCGTTGATTCTTTTATATTTATAAATAATTATGGATAGTCGAATGTGGTCACGACAGGTTGTCTTAAAGTATTCAGTGCTACAGTTACCAGGATTAGCCATGCTGCTCTTGATCTTAATTCTGCTTCGACACTGGATGAATATCCCGACATGGGCTGTGTGGACGTTTACCTGTCTCTGGATCATCAAAGACATTATCCTGTTTCCCTTTGTGTGGCGTGCCTATGAAAAAGTCGACCCTAACAGTATAGTTGGATCAAAAGGCACAACAGTCGATCGGCTATCCCCGTCCGGCTATGTACGAATAAATGGTGAGTTGTGGCGTGCAAAAGTGATCAGAAGTGATTTGGCCATAGAAAAAGATGAAGTCGTGACGGTAAAAGGCTCTGATGGACTAACATTAATTGTGCAGGCTGAATTATCGAGATCAGACCTCGATAATTCCAGGGAAATAGAGTTTATCCCGTGTTCTGGCTTTCAGGATTTACAGGACTGACCCATTTGTCCGTTTCAGTAAGTCAACTTATTCAACAACGTCCCCTATGTTTCTACAACGTCCCCCATGTTTCTATATTATATTGACAACTAGTATGGTTGATGGTAAACTTTATTGACAGATAATTTTTTCTTTTATCCTAAGCACAAATTAAGTTTTTGTCACATACATTACATAACTAATTCCCGAAAAAGCTAAATCCCGAGTAATCGGGAGGCAGAAAGCGGCGGGTGCTGAGTTTATCGAAGCATGGCCGAGCTGCTCTACCCAATGGGTCATGGACGAGTCGTAGACCGAAGGAAAAAACCTTTGGTACGCTCGGCTTTTTAGTCAAAGCAAAGAGTGAGGAGCAGATATTTATTGCCCATCATTTTAATTAAAACG
>CAYFYU010000273.1:966-1535 GCA_964347455.1 uncultured Spirochaetota bacterium
CATTGATCGACAACATCAACTACACAACCATCATTAACATTGCGAACACAGGCACTGACTCTGTCGTACTGATGTGCTTTCTGGTTACTCACGGCATTGTCAATACTGATATTGATGAAAAGAGAGATTTCATCATCAAAATGACGAAAGGTGAGGAATTCTGGTGGAATACTTCCACTAACTATGACAATGTAAACGCAAACGGAGATATAGTACAGATTAAGAACTTTGATGAAAGAAAGGGCTATCTCTTCTGCTGGGCTGTTGAGGATGTGTTTGGGGAAAGGGAGATATCTTACAACTACCTGAGTGGCGATGCCATTGTTTTTGGCGGCCGTCACTCATTTAATTACGACGCCATCCCTTCACAAGCACTAAGCATTAACCCAACCCCAGAATGCGGACGCAAGGTTCTATGTCTTGATGGGAATGAGTACACTATGGCAACCAGCCGGATAATGTTCAGGGGCTTTGCCGCGGACGCTTTTGGTATTATGGATGGTACGCTTGCTGTAGCCAACATAGGTATTGATTTTGAAGTCTTTGAAAAACGCTTGAGAGGATCCGTT
>CAYFYU010000274.1:0-1508 GCA_964347455.1 uncultured Spirochaetota bacterium
TTAGTAGGTTTAATAAAATAAAAATTATTAAATAAAAAAGAAAAATTGGGTACATACAAATGTCAGTGATAAAATACATAAATTGATTTTTTTTTATAAATTTCACCTGGAATTATAATTTAATAAAAGAATTTATTCTTCCATCACTGAATTCTATACCCACCCCTTATTTTGGGTAGGTACAAAATTCAGTGATGTATAACATCACCTTTCAGTTTTTTTTTTGATTAAACTATAGCTAAGTATTGATTCCAAACATACTGATACTTTTCATACCATCTATCAAGCTTCTTAAGGGCTTGAGTAAAATGATTTCCCTGCCCTCTAATCGAAGGATCATTTCCTGAATCCTGAACTATTATTCGATATTGTCGATATTTATTTCGATAATATCGAATGTATTCTGGAAATCTCCCAAAATTATGTCTAAACACGCGATAATCAAGAACACGCTGAGCACCCTTCATTGTCATCATACTCCGTTTAAACGATGGATAATAAGTAAACTTCTTATGAAATGATTCTAAAAGATTATTCGTCTTGGGAATGCTTGGGTTCCGCTGGTGAGCAATAATCTTTGGAAACCACCCTTTTAAGTTTCTTAAAGCAGTGTAGAGATGATTAATCTTCTTTCCTTTTAATTTTGTTATAGTATTTCGAACAATCTCAAATGCAATATATGCTTCTGTCTCTGTGGATGAATCAATAATGTTATAGAATCGCCTTAAAAGCCAGCGCCATTTCTCTGGTATAGGTTTTTTAGATTGTACAGATAATCCAGAGAAGGCTTTTATATGCTTAGATATCATCCATTTCACATGGGTAAGACAATTCTGTTGGATAATATAGTTAAAGTTTCGAGTTCGAAAGAGCCCTCCTAAGTTGGTGGTGCAGTCTTTTACAAGACTTTTTATTTTTAGTGTTGCCTGACGACGAGCTTGCGTAAAGAGGTGTAGGCCTGCCTTTCTTCCCATAGACTTAGAGATTTTGGCTCCTGGAATAAATTTTGTCTCGACATCCACAAGGTCAAGCGTGTACCTTCTTTTACCGTTAATACGCATGTGAATCTCATCATACGCCCAATGACCACTTGAAGGAACAGGCGTTTCTTTTAGCATCTCTTGTAGTGGCTCTACTAGTTCATTAATCCAATTTACTATTGTTGATTTAGAGATTAGAATTCCAAAGTCAATTCTAAACACACGCCTGATTTGAGAAGGCATTAATCCTTCCATATAATGCTGTCTTGCTCGTCGTTTATAATTCTCATGATAATTCGCAAATCTTGGAATATTTTTAGAATAAGTAATTGTAACTTCCCCACATTGAGGACATCGCTTTCTCTGAATGAGGTGCCTGAGTTTTCCTTTTCCGTTATCACGAATTATTAACCGCTCATTATACCCATTCTTTACTAAACGAGCCCCACAGTCAAGACAATGTGTTTCTTTTATTCTCAATATATCATCCCGACCAAGAATTAGCGTATATTCATGGTCTGGATTACA
>CAYFYU010000275.1:0-483 GCA_964347455.1 uncultured Spirochaetota bacterium
TGATTCGACTTTTCAGACTAATCGTCCCTGAAGTACGAAAGAGGATAGTGCGGGGTTCCGTCCTTGTGAGCGCCTCCCGCAAGCTGCCAGGGCCAGAGTCATTCGTGTTGGTCACAAACACGACTTTGCCACCGCGCCCGCCAACCGAATTTGCGCCAAACCCTTCCGCCCCCGGGAAGGCGGGGATGCCGGCTGGTGCCGCGGTGCTTTGAGGGGGCTGCGCAATGTCGAACGTTATGAACATAACGGTGGCCCATTCAAACTTGCTCACGATTTTCCTCCAGAGCCCATGCTTGCAAAGAATCGAGGGCACATTGGATTTGAGAAACTACGCCAGCCAGGCCTTTCCTTGCTTTGCACGGTTTAACCGTTATCGACTTCGGCCTATCGTAAAGTCATTATCCTAAGGTTCGCTGGCGCTGAAGGCCTCTCGGGTGGCTCAGTGCCGGTGAGGCTGTTTATGTACTCTTCTATGTTCGTGTA
>CAYFYU010000275.1:493-1504 GCA_964347455.1 uncultured Spirochaetota bacterium
GCAATTACTCTAAGATTCTTCGGCGGGCTTATGGGAGGCGCTGCATTGCCGGTCAGGCCATTTATATATTCCTCTATGTTCGTGTAACCGTTACCATCCTGATCCTTGCTGTGATCAGTCGGGTCGTTGGGGTTTAATCCGTGTTGTAGTTCCCACGCATCCGGCATTGCGTCGTTGTCAGAGTCTGCGGGGACGTCATAAGTTCGGAGAGCTGGATATTGGTTAATATTTGCCGCTGACCAGCCACCACCATCATCAAAATCTCCCAATAATCGTGAATCCACTGCATCTCTCGTGGGCAAGGTAGCTCCTGCGTTTGCTAATACAAGGTCTTTTGCTTCATCTGCATCCTGCTGAGTAACAGGATATGTTGGTAGATAAGAATGCCGACTTGTTCTTATTGTATATTGTGCTGGTCTAGTAGAATGATTAATACCCAGTGACGACCACTGATTAGATGGTACATTCCCATTCAGTGCGTTTCCCTCCATGTACACACTGATTTCTGGTGCATTCGTACCTGGAACTTTTTCAACTCTGGCAATATAACTTCTTCCATTTGACTGAGGTCCATGCTTAACATAGTTTTTAATAAGATCAACCTCGACTTGATCTGGAAAACGTTGGACTAAATTCCAATCATGGTCAAAAGTATTATAATTAACATTATTCATAAATTCTGACTGACCGTTTTCCACATACCAATTGCGATACCATGTATGAGCGAGATAGTTATGGTGGATGCTTATTTTTTCTATTGGACCACCATAACCATAAGCTATCATTGGCCCAAGATTGTGACAATCCGTATCACCCTTATAGACCGCTCCCTCTCCAAAAATACACCATTGAAATGTAATATTATAAGTATTAGCACCCTTAATATCTAAAGTTTCGTCAAAGCCCCATGTAAATGAACAATGATCGAAAATGATATCATGAACTGTTGCTGGACCGGTCTGACGCTTGTAGTATCCAAAATTTACAGTTTCCCCTCCTTCTGCACAATCA